>NZ_JBEXHP010000075.1:0-29218 GCF_040607895.1 Micromonospora sp. NPDC005220 | reverse complement strand
CGGGCCGCGCGGCGAGCACCGCGCGGCGTAGGGAAGCGCACGCCGGGTCCGTCAGCGGCTGCCGGGTGAGCGGTTACTGCGCCTCCGGCGGGGGCGCTCCGGCTCCAGGATGGCCGGGGGTCGTCGGCGGCTTGCGGTCCGTGGGTGGTGGCGGTGGGAGCCATCCCGTCTGCCGTCGACCCGGGCGAGCCGAGCAGACCACCGCCCGACCCGCCAGCGTCCGTACGGGCGTCAAGGACGTCTTGACGTGGCGGGCCGGGCGGCGGCCCGCTCCCCAGGAGGGCGGGTCGACGGCAGACGGGATGGTGAGTGGGTTGGGCTGTGCTTGCTGTTGGTCTTCGGGCGATGTGACGGTGCGTGCATTGGTGTGGTACTGATCGAGGTCGCTGATGGCCTGGCTCGGAGGGTGAGGGTTGATGGATCCGGATGTGACTGCGTTGGCGGGTGCCGTGGTGCCGTATGTGGCGGCGGCTGCCGGAGCGTACGGGGCCGGGGTGGTGGGACGGGTGCAGGAGGTGGCGGCGGACGCGACGGTCGGCCTGGGTGGGCGGCTGTTGCGTCGGTTGCTGGGGCGGGAGGAGTCGGCGCCGATGGTGGAGGCGGCGGTGTTGGATGTGGCCGAGGATCCGGGTGATGAGGATCGGTTGGCGGCGTTGCGGTTGCAGATCCGTAAGGCGGTGGCTGCTGATGCGGGGTTGGCTGCCGAGTTGTCGCAGATGCTGGCGTCGGCGGGGGTGACGATCACGGCGTCGGGTGAGCGGTCTGTCGCGGGGCAGACGGTCAGTGGGGTGGTGATCACCGGGGATGGTGGCCAGGTGACTCGATGACTGATCGGGATGCTGCCGGCTCTGGTGGGGTGAGTGCTGAGGGCGGCCGGTCGGTCGCGGCGGGTGAGATCAGCGGGTTTGCCATCACGGGGGATGACGCGAGGGTCGATGCCCGGCGGATTGAGCTGCATCGGGCGTCGACGGCTCCCGATACCGGGAAGCGGTTGCATAACCTGCCCATGCCGGCTTCGCGGTTGTTTGTGGGCCGTCAGGAGGAGTTCGCTGAGTTGGAGGAGGTGATGTCCGCCGGTAGCGGGGTGATCTGTCAGGCGGTGCATGGCCTGGGTGGGGTGGGTAAGACCGAGTTGGCGTTGCAGTACGCCCACCGGTGGCGTGACCGGTATCTGGTGCGGTGGTGGGTGACTGCTGATAGCCGGGCGGCGATCGAGAGCGGTTTGGCGGCGTTGACGGCCCGGTTGAACCCGGAGCTGGTGTTGACGGCGACGGCAGCGGAGGCTGCGGGGTGGGCGGTCGGCTGGTTGCAGAACCAGTCGGGTTGGTTGCTCGTGTTGGACAACGTGGAGCTGCGCTCGGATGTCGAGCCGCTGTTGGCGCAGTTGGACACCGGGCACCTTTTGATCACGACGCGGCGTGATGTGAATTGGGAGACGCTGGTCGACGGGTGTCTGCGTCTGGACATGCTGGATCGTGAGTCTGCGGTGCGGCTGTTGTTGGAGCGTGGGGAGCAGCAGGATCTGTTGGCGGCGGCGGTGTTGGCCGACGAGTTGGGGTATCTGCCGTTGGCGTTGCAGCAGGCGGCCGGCTATCTGAGGCAGACGCGCCTGCCGTTGTCGGTCTATCTGGATCGGTTGCGGGCGCAGCCTGCGGAGGTGTTGAACACGATCGCGGAGGGGGACCAGGCGGAGCGGGCGGTGGCGCAGGTGTGGCTACTTACCCTCGGCCGGCTGCGCGAAGTCCGGCCGGCAGCGATCGACCTGCTGCGAATCTTGTCGTGTTACGCACCCGACGACGTGCCGCGCTCGATCTTGGCCGGATATTCCGAACAGGCCGGTGCTGTTGACCAGGCGCTGTCGGCGTTGGCGTCGTACAATCTGGTCACGCTCACGGAGACGACAGTCAGCACTCACCGACTTCTCCAAACGGTGGTCCGCGGCCAGGCGCAAACGCAGGCCGAGGTTGACTACCACGACGAGCGTAGTGGCCTGCCCGAGCCGTTGTGGCAGCGAGTCCTTGACCACGCGTTGGCTCTGCTCGACCAAGCCCGCCCACCGGGCAACCCATCAGCCGACGTCGACACCTGGCCGCAATGGAGGTTGTTCGCCCCACATGTTGACGCGTTCGTCCAGCACATGCCCGAGGACACCACAGATCTGAACTTCGCGTATCTGCTGGGCCAACTCGGGTTCTATCACTACACGCAGGCCAGGTACCCCCAGGCGCTACAGGCTGAAAAGCGGGCGTTGGAGATTTGTGAGGCGGCGTTGCCGGCCGGGCACCCCGAGATCGCGCTCCGGTTGGACAACCTGGCGGGTACGTTGGTGAATCTGGGGCGGGCGGAGGAGGCGCTGCCGTTGCAGCGGCGGGCGTTGGAGATCTGTGAGGCGGCGTTGCCGGCCGGGCACCCCGAGATCGCGCTCCGGTTGGACAACCTGGCGTACACGTTGGGTGAGCTGGGGCCGGCGGAGGAGGCGCTGCCGTTGCAGCGGCGGGCGTTGGAGATCTGTGAGGCGGCGTTGCCGGCCGGGCACCCCGACATCGCGACACGGTTGGACAACCTGGCGTACACGTTGGGGAAGTTGGGGCGGGTGGAGGAGGCGCTGCCGCTGCGGCGGCGGGCGTTGGAGATCTGTGAGGCGGCGTTGCCGGCGGGGCACCCCGACATCGCGCTCCGATTGAGCAACCTGGCGTACACGTTGGGTGAGCTGGGGCCGGCGGAGGAGGCGCTGCCGTTGCAGCGGCGGGCGTTGGAGATCAGTGAGGCGGCGTTGCCGGCCGGGCACCCCGACATCGCGACACGGTTGAACAACCTGGCGGGCACGTTGGGTGAGCTGGGGCGGGTGGAGGAGGCGCTGCCGTTGCGGCGGCGGGCGTTGGAGATCTGTGAGGCGGCGTTGCCGGCGGGGCACCCCGACATCGCGCTCCGGTTGGACAACCTGGCGGGCACGTTGGGTGAGCTGGGGCGGGCGGAGGAGGCGCTGCCGTTGCAGCGGCGGGCGGCCCAGATCAAAGCAGAAATTCAGCGTCGGCGGTCTGGTTCGAATGATGCAGGCTGATTGCAGCAACTTGCCCAGCCCCGGTTCTGGTGAGTGACTAACTGGGTGACGACCAGGTCGTACGCTGGTGGACAACTACGGACTTCGAGGGACGTTCGGATCCAGCTCAGTGATGCGTAACGGCTGGTGAGAGTTGCTT
This sequence comes from Micromonospora sp. NPDC005220, assembly GCF_040607895.1. Taxonomy (NCBI): domain Bacteria; kingdom Bacillati; phylum Actinomycetota; class Actinomycetes; order Micromonosporales; family Micromonosporaceae; genus Micromonospora; species Micromonospora sp. NPDC005220. The sequence goes on along the minus strand of NZ_JBEXHP010000075.1, from coordinate 26,018 downwards.
GGTTGTTGCCTGGGGGTCAAGGGGTCGTCGGTTCGAATCCGGCCGTCCCGACAGTGAGAGGGTTTCCGCAGGTCAGTGACTTGCGGAAACTCTCAATTTATTGTTCTGGCGTGATGAAGTGGCGTGTAAGGCGCTGCTGGAACCCTTGACTCGGGTGGCTTTTTGCGAGCCGATCTTCGCTGTCCCCGCGGTGAATCGCCTGGTAGGCGTACCGTATCGGCGTCGCTGGAATCGCTGTTGGACCTCTTAACGGCAGGCAATTTCGGGCAGACAGGACATCGTCCCCCTGTGCCGCGATCGGCTCTTCTGCTGCACTTCGTAGGGCCGACCGCCGACGATGAGCCGATCACTGACTGGATGCTTGTTTCATCTTCGGGCCGGTCGTCTTGCCTGCCCGCCCCGCTTCGACCCGTAGTTGCTTCTCTTCCTTCGCGCGCACCGCGGTCACGCTCGGAAGCGGAAGGTGCGGTGCGCCGTGCGCCGGCGCAACACCACCGGGCGGGTTGCCGCGTCCGGCGCGGTTGCTCCACCCCGGCGGCCCCCGGGCGAGCCTGCGTGGGGCCAAGTTCGGCGGTCCGGGGGAGGAACGGCGTACGGGTTGGTATGTCTGTGGGGTGACGGAGCCAGCGAAGGACGGGCAGCCTCCCGACGGTAGCCGGGTGGAGGACGGTGGAACCGCGTCTCAGGCCTCGCTGACCGGCCAGGGACCGGCGGGGCTGGGGCGGTTGCTGGGCGCGCTGGGTGTGGTGTACGGCGACATTGGCACGAGCCCGCTGTACGCGCTGAAAACCGTCTTCACCCTCGACCGCAACCTGGTGCCCGACAAGCCCGACGTGTTCGGCGTGATCTCGTTGGTCTTCTGGTCGATCACCCTGATCGTGTCGGCCAAGTACGTCATCTTCATTCTGCGCGCCGACAACGAGGGCGAGGGCGGGGTGATGGCCCTGGCAGCCCTCGCCCGAGGAGCCCTCCTCAGCGACGGCGGCAGGCGTGCCGGTGGCGTATTGGCGTTGGGGGCGCTCGGTGCCGCTCTGTTCTACGGCGACAGCGTGATCACACCTGCCATCTCCGTACTGTCGGCGGTGGAGGGGCTGGAGGTGATCTCCTCGCGGTGGGCGGTGGTGGTCCTGCCGGTGTCGGCGGTGATCCTCATCCTGCTCTTCGTGATCCAGCGATGGGGCACCGGTCAGGTCGGCGCCGTGTTCGGACCGACCATGATGTTCTGGTTCGCCTGCATCGGTGTTGCCGGCGCCGCCGAGGTGGTGCGCCACCCAGGCGTGCTGGCCGGACTGTCGCCGACCTACGCGGTCCTGTTCGTCGTGGCTCACCCGGTCATCGCGTTCATCGCGATGGGGGCCGTGGTGCTGGCGATCACCGGCGCCGAGGCTCTCTACGCCGACATGGGGCACTTCGGCCGGGCCCCGATCCGCCGGGCCTGGTTTGCGGTCGTGTTTCCCGCGCTGACCCTCAACTATCTGGGACAGGGCGCGTTGATCCTGCGAACCCCGGACGGTCGGGCCGACCCGTTCTTCCTGCTCTTACCGCAATGGGCCCGGTTGCCGATGGTCGTCCTGGCCACCGTGGCCACCGTGATCGCTTCCCAGGCGGTGATCTCCGGGGCGTTCTCGATGTCCCGGGAGGCGATGCGGCTGGGTTTCCTGCCGCACCTACGTATCCGGCAGACATCGCGCCGCGAGTACGGGCAGATCTACCTGCCCGGAGTCAACTGGAGCCTGTTTGCGGCGGTGCTGCTGGTGGTCTTCACCTTCGGCTCCTCCACCAACCTCGCCGCCGCCTACGGGGTGGCGGTCACCGGCACCTTCCTGATCACCACGAGCCTGTTCCTGGTCGTCGCACGGGTGTTGTGGCACTGGCCGACCTGGCAGGTCGCAGTGTTCGGGATCATCTTCGGCAGCATCGAGCTGCTCTTCTTCACCGCGAACCTGGCCAAGATCAGCCACGGCGGTTGGCTCACGCTGCTCATCGCCGCCACCGTCTTCACCGTGCTGCTGACATGGCGGCGCGGAGCGGAACTGGTCACCCCTCGACGAACCGAGCTGGAAGGCCCACTCCTGGACTTCATCGACACCCTGCACACCTCGCACGTTCTGCGGGTACCGGGCACCGCGGTGTTCCCTCACCCCAACAAGGAGACGACGCCCCTCGCGCTACGCGCGAACGTGGCGCACAACCATGTTCGGCATTCGCGCATCGTGATCATCACCGGTCGTACGGCGAACGCCCCGCACATACCCTGGGACAGGCGCCTGACCATCGACGATCTCGGTGACCCGACTGACGGCATCATCCACATCACCGCCGTCTTCGGATTCCAGGACCCCACCGACTTTCCCGAAGTCCTACGCCGCGCCGCCACCCACCCCCTCGCCGAGGGGTTCGCCCTCGATCAGGTCTGCTACTTCGTCTCGAGGATCACGCTGCGCCGCACCCGCCGCCCCGGTATGGCCGCCTGGCGTAAACGGCTGTTCATCGGCCTCGCCCACAACGCCGCCAGTCAAGCCGAGTTCCTTCACCTGCCCGAGGAGTGCACCATCGTCCTCAGCGCCGAGGTCCCCGTCTGAGCAAGGTGGGGGTCAACTGCCCGCTGGCCCATGATGAGAGAGTGCGCACTCCCGGGGTTGTCGTCATCCTCGTTGCCATGGGACCTCCGGTGAACTGCTCACCCGGCCAGTCTCGGGCATGCGGCGGGGTGGGTTTCGGCTTTTCCGTAGCAGCCACTGACTGAAAGCTGCGGCATCGGGGTGTGCGGTGCGCATGCACGGGTACGCCGCGCGCACGCGGCGGCGCATTGGGAGGTGTGATGAGCGAGGGGACCGTGGGCGGGGACGGACGGCGGAGCCCGACCGAGCGGCTGGCCGAGGACGTGGCCGACGTGGTTCGCGAGGAGGTCCGAGCCGTACGCGCGCAGGTGAGCGAGGCGGCCCGTCCGGCCGGCGTCGGCATCGTGCTGCTGGCCGCGGCCGGGGGCTGCCTGGTTCTCGGCGCCGGAGCGGCGTCGACCACCGTGTTGCGCGTGCTGGAGACGATGCTTCCGCGTCGGCTGGCCGCCGCCGGCCTCACCGCCGGCTATCTGCTCACCGCCGTGCTGTTGGGGCGGGTAGGGCTGGCGCAGTTGCGCGCGGCCGGCGGCCCGTCGGCGCGCCTCGCGGACGACGTGCGGGACATGGTCACCGAGACCGCCGGCCGGGTGCTGCCCGCCGGCGTCGACGCCGCCCGCGACGAACTGGACAGGTGACAGGGAATCAGGAGGCAGCGACATGCCGGACAAGCACGAGCAGGCCGAGGAGATGCGTGACGACGTGCCGTCGACCATCGCGCGCTCCGACGACAAGGCGGTCCGCACGTACAAGAAGACGCTGGAGTCGGCCGAGGAGAGCTACGGCGACGGCGAGCGGGCGCACCGCGCGGCATACGCGTCGCTGAAGCACACCATACCGGGGTCGGCGACCAGGTTCGTCATCCCTGCACATTGCTGGGCAAGGCGGCTGGGGGATCTTGCCGCGTCCCCTGGTCGGTGCCGAGTCGCTCGAGGATGTCCGAGACGTCCGGGGCTTGGGCGGGCTTGGCGATGTAGTACGTGGCGGTGACCTCCTCGCTGAAGTGGTCGAGCTGTGCTGCGGCGCTTTCGGTCCGGACGGGCCACCCCCTGTGGCGGGTTGCCACCGCGCGGTCACCAGTCATGGACCGTGCCGTCCTTGAGCCGGTTGAACGGCAGGTACGCCGGCTGGTACGGGAACCGGGCCGCCGCCTCCTCGTCGAGTTCCACCCCGAGCCCCGGTTGGTCGCCGGGGTGCAGGTAGCCGTCGGTGAAGGTGAACGACTGCCGGAACACCTCGTTGGCCAGCGGGGTGTGCTTCATGTACTCCTGGATCCCGAAGTTGTGGATGGCCAGGTCGAGGTGCAGCGCGGCGGCCATGCCGACCGGGGAGATGTCGGTGGGGCCGTGGATGCCGGACTTGATCTGGTACTGGGCGGCGAAGTCGAGCAGCTTGCGCATGGCGGTGATGCCGCCGGTGTGGGTGACCGCGGACCGGACGTAGTCGATCAGCTGCTCGCGGATGAGGGTCTGGTAGTCCCAGACCGTGTTGAAGACCTCCCCGATGGCCAGCGGGGTGGTGGTGTGCTGGCGGACCAGCCGCAGCGCCTCCTGGTTCTCCGCCGGGGTGCAGTCCTCCAGCCAGAACAGGTCGTACGGTTCGAGGGCCTTGCCGAGCTTGGCGGCCTGGATCGGGGTCATCCGGTGGTGCCCGTCGTGCAGCAGCGGCAGCTCCGGGCCGAACTCGCCGCGCACCGCCTCGAAGACCGACGGTAGGTGGCGCAGGTACGCGCGGGTGTCCCAGTCCTCCTCGGCGGGCAGCGGCGCGCGCTGCGCGGGTTCGTAGTCGTAGCGCTGGCCGGTGGCGCTGGGCTGCGCGGCCACCCCGTAGACCGCGTTGATCCCCGGCACCGAGGTCTGCACCCGGATGGACCGGTAACCGAGGTCGAGGTGGCGGCGGATCGAGTCGAACAGCTCGGGGATGTCCCGCCCGGACGCGTGCCCGTACGCCATGATCCCGGCCCGGGACGCGCCGCCCAGCAGCTGGTACAGCGGCATGCCGGCGGCCTTGGCCTTGATGTCCCACAGCGCGACGTCCACCGCCGCGATGGCGGCCATGGTGACCGGTCCGCGCCGCCAGTACGCCGACCGGTAGAGAAACTGCCAGGTGTCCTCGATCCGGTGTGGGTCACGCCCCATCAGCAGCGGGACGACGTGGTCGGCCAGGTAGGACGCGACCGAGAGTTCCCGGCCGTTGAGGGTGCCGTCGCCGAGCCCGGTGAGTCCCTCGTCGGTGGTGATCCTCAGGGTGACGAAGTTGCGGTCGGGGCTGGTGACGACGACGTCCGCTGCGACGATCTTCACGCAGGTGCCTTTCTCGAGAGGGGTGTGAACGGGGGCCGGTCGTCCGGGAGAGGCGGCCCGGCGAATGGTCACCGGCGCGGGGCCGGCCCGCTGGACTGCCGGATGGTCAGGTGCGTGGGCAGCAGCACGGTCTGACGGGACGCCGTTTCCCCCAGGTGCTCAAGGTGGTCCAGCAGCATGGACACCGCCACCCGGCCGGCCTGTTCGATCGGCGCGGTGAGGGTGGTCAGCGGGGGGCTGCAGAAGTCGGCGCCGAAGATGTCGTCGCAGCCCACCACGCTGATCTCGCCGGGGACGTCGACGCCGCGTTCGGCCAGCCGCCGCAGGATGCCGATCGCCAGCAGGTCGTTGAAGGTGACGCCGGCGGTGGCGCCGGTATTCAGCAGCGCGTCCGCGGCGACCGACCCGGAGCTGCGGGACACGCCGAACGGTCCGACGCGGGCCGCGGTGAGGCCGTGTCGGGCCATCGCGGTCCGCATCGCCCGCCACCGGGCCTCGTTGGCCCAGGAGGACGGCGGTCCGGCGACGTACGCGATCGCCCGGTGGTCCAGCGAGACCAGGTGCTCGACGGCTTGCATCACCCCGTCCGGGCTGTCGATGACGACGCTGCGCACCCGGGGGACGTTGCGGTTGACGGTGACGACCGGCAGTTCGGCGGCGATGACGGAGAGGGTCTGCTCGGGAAGGCGGGAGGCGGCGAGGATCACCCCGTCGACCGACCGGCGCACCTTGTGCAGCAGATGGTTCTCCAGCTCGGCCGAGTCCTCGGTGTCGATCAGCAGCAGGGCGTGGCCGGCGGCGCGCAGTTGTTGCTGCGCGCCGCGGATCAGTCCGAAGTAGAACGGATTCGTCGCGTCCGAGACGAGCAGGGCGACCGTTTCGGTACGCCCCGACGACAGCGCCCGCGCCTGGGTGTTGGGTACGTAGTTCAGCTCGCGGGCGGCGGCCTGGATGCGTTCCCGGGTGACCCGGTTGACCCGGTCGGGCCGGCTCAGCGCCCGGGACACGGTGGAGGCGGCGACGCCGGTGAGGGCAGCGATGTCGTTGATGGTCACGCGGCCCTCCCGGCGTGCCGCCGCATGGGGGGAGGACGCGCCTTCGGGGTTCATGCACATCAGCAGAGCATCGATGGCAATTAATGGCAACCGATTGCCACCCGGTTTCCGTGGTTGTTACGTTCCCTCGCACGGTTCATCGAACCGGGGGAATTCCCGGGCGTCTGGCTATGTGTTTTCCACACCATTCCTCTCCGGACAGCCACCACCCAAGGAGCAGAGATGAACGCCACCCGCGCACTTCTCGCGGCGGCCCTGGCCCTCACGGTCGCCATACCCGTCACCGCCTGCGACACCGGTAGCTCCGCCGAGGACGGCAGGACGCTCAACGTGCTCATCGCGGCGAACACGATCTATCCCACGGAGCAGAAGCGGTGGTTCGCCGACGTCTCGGCGAAGTTCCAGCAGCAGGCCGGGGCGAAGGTCACGTTCGAGACCTTCGCCAGTCCCACCGACGAACTCACCAAGATCCAGACATCGATGCTCTCCGGGCAGGGGCCGGACATCTATGCCCTCGGCACCACCTTCACCCCGACGGCATACTCCACCGGCGCCTTCGTCGACCTCACCGCCGACCAGTGGACGAAGATAGGCGGCCGGGACCGGTTCCTGCCGGCCACCCTCGGCATCTCCGGCCCGGACGCCACGCACGAGGTCGGCATCCCCTTCAGCAGCCGCCCGTTCGTCATGGCGTACAACAAGGAACTGCTGGCCGCGGCGGGCATCGACAAGCCGGCCAGCACCTGGGACGGCCTGCGGCAGCAGGCCAGACAGCTGACCGGGGCCGGCAGGTACGGCCTGGCCGTGGCCTACGGCGACGGCTTCGACCCGTGGAAGTTCATCTGGGCGATGAGCATCCAGGCCGGCAACCCGCTGGTCTCCGACGGCAAGGCGCGGCTGACCGATCCGGTCACGGTCAAGGCCTACCAGACGTACCTCGGCTGGCTCGCCACCGACAAGGTCGTCGACCCGGCGGCGACCGGCTGGAAGAACGCCCAGGCCATCGCCGCGTTCGGCGCCGGCAAGGCCGCCTTCCTGCCGATGGTCTCGGCGACCTCGAAGGTCACGCTGGACAAGTCCGCGGTCGCCGGCAAGTACGGCTACGCCGTCATGCCGACCGTCCCGCCGGGCGCCACCAGCCTGCCGCCGGGCGGCGTCGGCGCCACCAGCATCCTCTCCGGTGACAACCTGGTGATCGCCAAGTACAGCAAGAACCAGGACCTGGCGCTGCGCCTGGTGAACATGCTGACCACCGCCGAGTCGCAGGAGGCCTACTACCGGACCTTCGGCGAGTTGCCGACGAACGCGGAGCTGGCGAACCGGCTGGTCGCCGACCCGGCGCTCGCGGCCATCGTGGACTCCGCGTCGAAGGCGCACGGCACCCCGTTCCACGGCGGATGGAGCAAGGTGCAGCTCGCACTGGTCAACGTGGTCGTCCAGTCGGTGCCGAACCTCGCCGCCGGCAAGGTCGACGACACGTCCCTCAACGCCCTGCTCACCCAGGCCCAGTCCGAGGCGCAGGCCGCGCTGGACAAGGCGAAGTAGATGACGGTCACCGACCCAGCGACGGCGGACGCTCCGGGCACCGGCGATGCGCGTCGGGCCGGGGTGGCCCGCCCGTCCCCGCCGCGCCGCCGTCGCGGCGCGACCGCCGGCGGTGCCGCAGTGTGGCTGCTCGCGCCCGGCGGCCTGCTCACCCTGACCGTCATCGTCGTGCCGTTCGTCGTCGCGCTGGTGATGTCGCTGCTCGACCTCGACCAGTACACCTTCCGGCAGTGGCTGTCGGCGCCGTTCGTCGGCGCCGGCAACTACGTCGAGGCGGTGGGCCGCACCAGCCTGCCGCACGCCATCTGGGTCAGCGGGTCCGCGGCGGTGATCGCGACGCTGCTCGCGTTGCCGCTGGGGGTCGCCGCCGCGCTGACCACCCACCGGCCGTTCCGCGGGCGGTCGCTGGTCCGGTCCCTCTACCTCATCCCGTACGTGCTGCCCGCCTTCGTCGTCGGCACCATCTGGCGGATCATCCTGCAACCCGACGGGGTCGCCAACCAGGGCCTGGCGACCCTGGGCATCGCCGGCGGCCTGTGGCTGAACGGGCCGAAGAGCTACCTTGCCCTGATCGTCGTGCAGGCCTGGTCGGGCTGGCCGCTGGTCTACCTGCTCGCCCTGGCCGGCCTGCAGGGCATCGACGACAGCCTGCACGAGGCCGCCGCGCTCGACGGCGCGCAGTGGCAGGCGAAGCTGCGCCACGTCGTCCTCCCGCTGCTGCGCCCCCCGGTCGCGCTCGCCGCGATCATCTCGCTGCTGCACATGGTGAACAGCTTCACCCTGCCGTTCGTGCTGTTCGGCGTCCCGAGCCCGCACGACGTGGAGGTGCTGCCGGTGCTGACGTATGTGGAGAGCTTCCAGAACCTGCGGTTCGGGCTGAGCGCGGCGATGGCCGTGATCTCGCTGGTGCTGATCCTGGTCCCGCTGCTGGTCTATCTGCGCACCGTCAGACTCGACGCGCCGGAGGCCGCCGCATGAACTCCGTGCTTCGCCTGCTGCCGCGACCACTGCAGATCGGCCTGACGGTGATCCTGCTGACCATCGTCGGCGCGCCGGTCGGCTACGTCTTCCTCGCCTCGGTCAACACCGACCTGGCCGTGGCCGCCGGTGAGTTCTGGCCGGAGCGGGTCAGCGTCGGCAACTACGTCCGGATCTGGTCGACCGTTCCGCTCGGCCGGGGGCTCGCGAACAGCCTGCTCGTCGCCGGCACGGTGGCGGTGACCTGCGCGGCGGTCGCGGTCTTCTCGGCGTACGTCCTGGTACGGCACCGGTTCCGGGGCCGGCGCACCGTGCTGCGCGCGCTGCTGGGCATGCAGTCGATCCCCGGCACGCTGCTGCTCCTGCCGGTCTTCGTGCTCTTTGCGACGATCGGCAACAGCCTCGGCGTGCCGACGATCGGCACCCGGTGGTCGCTGGTCGTCACCTACCTCACGTTCGGGCTGCCGTTCTCCACCTGGATCATGGTGACCTACCTGCGTGAGCTGCCCGGCGAGCTGATCGAGGCCGCCCGCGTGGACGGTGCCGGGAGCTGGCAGATCCTGGTGCGTGTCGTCATCCCGCTGAGCTGGCCGGGCCTGGTCGTCGCGGCGATCTTCTCGTTCCTGCTCGGCTGGAACGACGTGCTGTTCGCCTCGGTCATGACCGACGTGGACACCCGCACCGCGGCGGTCGTGCTGCAGGTCTTCGGCGCGGCGCAGGAGGGCGGGGCGATCCCGCCGTACGGGCAGATGATGGCCGCCGCCCTCGTCTGCGCGGCCCCGGTGGTCGCCCTCTACCTCGCCTTCCAGCGGTACATCGTCGGTGGGCTGACCGCGGGAGGTGTGAAGTGACGGCGTGGACGCTGTCCGGCTTCGGCGACGAGATCGATCCCGACCCGGCGGTGCAGCTCGCGGTGCTCAGTGCCCTCGGTGCCCGGCACATCGAGGTGCGCAGCGCGTGGGGCACCAACGTGGTGGAGCTCGGCGACGCCCAACTGGACGCCCTGGCGGAGGCGGTCGACGCGCGCGGCATGGCGGTTTCGGCGGTCGCGTCGCCCGTCGGGAAGGTCGACGTGACCACCGAGGACGGCGGTGAACTCGACCGGCTGCGCGCCGCCGTGGCGGCCGCGCACCGGCTGCGCAGCCGGTACGTCCGGATCTTCTCGTTCTACCGCCCGGCCGGGGTCGCGCCGGCCGAGATCCGCGCGGCGGTGCTGGCGCGGATGCGGGCCTTCGCGGCCCTCGCCGAGGACTCCGGCGTCGTGCTGCTGCACGAGAACGAGAAGGACATCTACGGCGATGTGCCGCGGCGGGTCGCCGACCTCGTCGAGTCGGTCGACTCGCCCGCGCTGCGCGTCGCCTGGGACAACGCGAACTTCGTGCAGGTCGGGGTGCGGCCCTACGACGACGGGTACGCGCTGCTGCGCCCGCACCTGGAGTACCTGCAGGTCAAGGACGCGATCGCGGCCACCGCCGAGGTCGTGCCCGCCGGCCACGGCGACGGCCAGCTGCTGCGGACGCTCACCGCGCTGCGCGACGACGGCTATGCCGGCTTCGCCTCCCTCGAACCGCACCTCGCCAGCCAGCACGACCTCGGCGGATTCTCCGGCCCCGCCGAGTTCGGCCGGGCGGCGCGCGCGTTCGTGAACCTCACAGCCTCGATAGGAGTGCATCTTCGATGACCGTCCTCAACGTCGTGATCACGGGTAGCGGGGTCATCGCCCGCACCCACGCCGGGGCGATCCTGCGGCACCCCGGGCTGCGCCTCACCGCGCTCGCCGACCCGGACCCGCAGGCCAACGACCGGCTCGCCGGGTGGATTGGCGAGCAGGGCGGCCCGCCGCCGGCCCAGTACGCCTCGCTGGGCGAGGCCCTCGCCGCCGAGGCGGCGGACCTGGTAGTGGTCTGCACGCCCAGCGGTACGCACGCCGACCTCGCCGAGGAGGCCCTCGCGGCCGGCGTGCACGTGCTCGTCGAGAAGCCCCTCGATGCCTCCCTGCCGGCGGCCCGCCGCATCGCCCGGGCCGCCACGGACGCCGAGGCGGCCGGTCAGGTCTGCGCGGTGGTCTGCCAGCACCGGTTCGACCCGGCGAGCGTCGCGGTCGCCGCCCGGGTGCGCGCCGGCGACCTGGGGCGGCTCACCTCAGCGGTGGCCAGCGTGCCGTGGTGGCGGGGCCAGCGGTACTACGACTCGGCGGGCTGGCGCGGCACCTGGGAACAGGACGGCGGCGGCGCCACCATAAACCAGGGCGTGCACACCGTGGACCTGCTGCTGTGGCTGTTCGGCCGGCCCGAGGAGGTGTTCGCCTACACCGGCGTCCTCGCCCACGAGCGGGTCGAGGTGGAGGACGTCGCCGTGGCGGCGATCCGGTTCGCCGACGGGGCGCTCGCCGTGCTGCACGCCACCACCGCGGCGTACCCGGGCCTCGGCGTGCGGTTGCAGGTGCACGGCTCGCAGGGGTCCGCGGTGATCCACGACGACCAGCTGGAATACCTGCACACCGCCGACGGCCCGGACCCGTCCGCGTACGCCGACGGGCCCGACCGGTCCGGCGACGCCGTGCCACCGTCGCAGCTGCGGGGGGCGACCAAGCCCGACGACGCCTTCGTGACCGGGCACCTGCGGCAGTACCACGACACGGTCGAGGCGATCCTCGGCGGGCGGCGACCGGGGGTCACGGCGGTCGAGGCGCTGCTCGACGTCGCCGTGGTCAAGGCGGTCTACCTCTCCGCGCACCTGCGTCGGCCGGTGTCGGTGCCGGCGGTGCTGGCCGGCGACTTCGACGACGTGCTCGCCGTCGTCGAGGGCTCCGCGGCCACGGTGTCGTCCGTCCTGCGGGCGGGGGTGGCGCGATGAGGTGGTCGGTGTTCACGGCGTCCACGCCGGACTGGACGCCGGAGGAGACGGTCGGGCAGTTGGCCGCGCAGGGCTGGGACGGTGTCGAGTGGCGGGTCACCGACCAGGAACCGGCCCGACCGCCCGGGTTCTGGGCCGGCAACCGGGCGACCGTCCCGTTGACCGGGCTGGAGGGTGAGCTGACCCGGATCGCCACGATCACCCGCGAAGCCGGGCTGGCGCTGTCCGGGCTCGGGGCGTACGTGCCGGCGGCCGACCACGGCAACGTCGAGCGGGTGTTGGCCGCGGCCGCCGCGCTGGGCGCGGAACGGGTCCGGGTGACCATGCCGCAACTGGGCAGCGGCGACTATCGGGAGCTGATGGCCGGCACCCGCCGGGATCTGGCGTGGATCGCCGGGCGGGCGGCGGAGCACGGGGTGACCGCGCTGGTCGAGCTGCACCACGGCACCATCGTCGCGTCGGCGTCGGCGGCGATGCGGCTGCTCGACGGCCTGCCGCCGGAGCATGTCGGGGTCATCCACGACATCGGCAACCTGACCATCGAGGGGTTCGAGGATCCGCTGGCCGGTTTCCAGCTGCTCGGCCCGTACCTGGCGCACGTGCACGTGAAAAACGTCGCGTGGCGGGTGAGCGGGACCCGCCACGACGGGGGACCGCGCTGGTCGGCCGAGTGGGCGCCGTTGCGGGAGGGGCAGGCCGACCTGGCGGCCTATCTCGGCGCGCTACGCCGGGTCGGCTACGACGGGTGGGTGACGGTCGAGGACTTCTCCACCGCCGTGCCGCTGGCTCAACGGACCCGGGACAACCTGGCCTACCTTCGGGAGTTGGACCTTCGGGTACGCGCGGAGAAGGCGGGACGCTGATTCCGTGAATTGACGGGAATTCATGATCTGTGGTTCCGGTATCGATCGAGTGTGGCAAATGTTGGCAACCGATTGTCGGGCCCGGATGGCGCCCATAGTGTCCAGACAACCGCCACTGGTGCGCGATCCGTGGGCCATCGTCCAGGGCCCCTCGGTACCCGTCCCCACGGAGCCACCGCCGCCTGGCCGTCGGCGGTGGCTCCCATCCTGACCCCATCAGGGAGATGTCATGCAACGCTCCGTCAGCAGGGCGAGCCGGACCGGCAGACGCCGGTCCGCGCTCGCCGCGGCCGTGTCCGGGCTGGCCGTGTTCGTCACCTACGCCCTCGCCGTGACCACCCCGTCCGCCACCGCCACCGCCGCCGCAGCCGGCTGCGGCACCGCCAACGTCGCACTGAACCGGCCGGCCACCGCGTCGTCGGTGGAGAACAGCCGGCTGTCGGCGGCCAACGCCGTGGACGGCAGTGCCACGACCCGCTGGTCCAGCGCGTTCAGCGACCCGCAGTGGCTCCAGGTGGACTTCGGTGCCAGCACCGATGTCTGCGAGGTCGTCCTCACCTGGCAGACGTCGTACGCGAAGGCGTTCCAGATCCAGGTCTCACCCGACGGGGTCGGCAACTGGTCGTCGCTCTACTCCACCGCCACCGGCAGCGGCGGTACGCAGACCATCCCGGTCAGCGGCACCGGCCGCTTCCTGCGGGTGTACGGCACCACCCGGGCTACCGGCTACGGATACTCGATCTTCGAGCTGGTGGTGCACAGCGGGTCGACGCCCACGACCCCACCACCCACCACCGCGCCGCCCACGACCGGCCCGCCCATTCCCGGTGGGGGCGACCTCGGCTCCAACGTCGTCGTGTTCGACCCGTCGATGTCGTCGTCCAGCATCCAGTCGAAGCTGGACCAGGTGTTCGCTACGCAGGAGACAAACCAGTTCGGCACGCAGCGGTACGCGCTGCTGTTCAAGCCCGGCTCGTACACCGGCCTCAACGCCCAGTTGGGCTTCTACACCTCGATCGCCGGCCTCGGGCAGAACCCGGCCGACGTGCAGATCAACGGTGACGTCACCGTCGACGCGGGCTGGATGGCCGGCAACGCGACGCAGAACTTCTGGCGTTCGGCGGAGAACATGTCGATCACTCCGGTGTCGGGCCGTGACCGGTGGGCGGTGGCCCAGGCGGCGCCGTTCCGGCGAATGGACGTGCACGGCGGAATGACCCTCGCCTCGCCCAACTGCGGGTGGGCCAGCGGCGGGTACATCGCTGACAGTCGGATCAGCGGCACGGTCAGCCCGTGCTCGCAGCAGCAGTGGTACACCCGGGACAGTCAGGTCGGCGTCTGGAACGGCGGCGTCTGGAACGTGGTCTTCTCCGGTGTGGCCGGGGCGCCCGCCAACACGTTCCCGAAGCCGCCCTACACCGTCGTGCCAAAGACCCCGGTCAGCCGCGAGAAGCCCTACCTGTACACGGACTCGTCGGGCGCCTACCGGGTGTTCGTCCCGTCCCTGCGTACCAACAGCTCCGGCGTCACCTGGGCGGCCGGCAACACCGCCGGCACGTCGCTGCCGCTGACCCAGTTCTACGTCGCGCACCCGGGCGACTCGGCGGCCACCATCAACAGCGCGCTCGCGCAGGGCCTGAACCTGCTCTTCACCCCGGGGGTCTACCACGTCGGCCAGACCATCAACGTGACCCGGCCGGACACCGTCGTGCTCGGCCTGGGCTTCGCCACCCTCATCGCCGACAACGGGGTCACCGCGATGAACGTGGCCGACGTCAACGGGGTCAAGGTGGCCGGGCTGCTCTTCGACGCCGGCACCATCCGGTCGCCGTCGCTGCTCCAGGTCGGCCAGAGCGGCGCGAACGCGGACCACGCCGCCAGTCCGATCTCGCTCCAGGACGTGTTCCTGCGCGTCGGCGGCGCCGGCCCGGCCGCCGTCACCAACGCCCTGGTGGTGAACAGCAACAACACGATCATCGACCACATCTGGGCCTGGCGTGCCGACCACGGCGCCGGGGCCGGGTGGACCACGAACCCGTCCGACACCGGCCTGGTCGTCAACGGCGCCGACGTCACCGCGCTCGGCCTGTTCGTCGAGCACTTCCAGAAGTACAACGTGATCTGGAACGGCAACGGCGGCCGGACCATCTTCTTCCAGAACGAACTGCCCTACGACCCTCCGAGCGCGGCAGCCTGGTCGCACGACGGCATCACCGGCTACGCCGCCTACAAGGTGGCCAACTCGGTGACCAGCCACGAGGCCTGGGGGCTCGGTAGCTACTGCGTGTTCACCGCTGACCCGTCCATCGCCGCTTATCACTCCTTCGAGGTTCCGGTCAATCCCAACGTCAAGTTCCACGACGTGCTGACGGTGTCCCTGGGCAAGGGTTCGATCACCCACGTCATCAACGACACCGGTGACGCGGCCCTGCCATCCTCCGTGACCCCGCACAACGTGATCAGCTACCCGTGAATCATCGAATGTCCGGCCGACCCGGGTCGGCCGGACACCCCTGTGCGGGTTATTACGCGGCACCGTCGGCCAGCCCCTTTGGCAAACTGATGGCAACCAATTGTTTCAATCTCGGGCCATTGTTAGCTTTTTAAAAATAGATGCTCGTTCCTACGTCCAAAGGAGATCCGATGAGCATCAGGTCGCTCTTGTCCAGAGCCGTTTCGGGAGGGCGGCGGAGAGTTGTCGCCAGGCCACTCGCCGCGGTTTTCCTGAGTGTCGTGGTAATCGCCGCGGTCGGTGGAAACGGCACGGCGTTCGCGGCGGACGACCCGCCCTTCGCGCAGTATCAGGAGGCGCACGCCAACTGCGACGTCAACCACCGGCTCAGCGACGACCCGATCGTCTTCCCTGGTCTGCCCGGTGCGTCGCACAACCACACGTTCATCGGCAACCCCACCACCAACGCCAACTCCACCCCGCAGTCCCTGGTCGGTGGTGCCACGTCCTGTCAGGACACCCTCGACGCGTCCGGTTACTGGTTCCCGACGCTGTTGCAGAACGGCGCGCCGGTGCCGAACAGCATCGTCACCGTGTACTA
Source organism: Micromonospora sp. NPDC005220 (assembly GCF_040607895.1). NCBI lineage: Bacteria > Bacillati > Actinomycetota > Actinomycetes > Micromonosporales > Micromonosporaceae > Micromonospora > Micromonospora sp. NPDC005220. The sequence goes on along the minus strand of NZ_JBEXHP010000075.1, from coordinate 10,747 downwards.
CAAGTCCGGGGTGAAGGACTACCGCACGGTCAAGCCGTTCCCGGCCGGGTTCAAGCTGCTCGTGGGGGACGTGAAGACGCCGGACGCGGCGCACTTCGGGGGCAGCTGGTCGTGCACCGGCTACAAGGGCAACGACTGGCCGGCCTCCTGCCCCTCCGGGTCGTCCCTGGTCGTGCGCCTCAAGGCGCCGAGTTGCTGGGACGGTGTGCACCTCGACGTGCCCGACCACAAGTCGCACATGGCCTGGCCGGTGAGCGGGGTATGCCCGGCCGACCATCCCGTCCCGCTGCCGATGCTGGAGATCAAGCTCCCGTACCAGCTGGCGGGCACCAGCACCGCCGGCCTGGCATATTCCTCGGGGGCCAGCTACTCATTCCACTACGACTTCATGAACGGGTGGAATGCGGCCCGCCAGGCCTATGTCGTGGCCTACTGCATCAATGGGGGTCGGCAGTGCAACGGTTACGGTGAGGATCCCAAGAAGCCGTAGCGTTCAGGTGGCGTCGATCGTGGCCGGTGCTCGGTGTCGAGCGGGAGTCGTCCGGCCACGATCGGCTGCCTCCGGTAGCGGCAGGCCCCGGCGTCCCGACCATCCGCCGCCTCAAGATATTTACGCTGATCAATTGAATGCCATTGACATCCGCGGTCGGCAGGGTTAAGAGTGAGTTGCGCCGGAGAGCGCTCTCTCGCGAGTTGGCCGGCCGCGTTGTCGCGCTCACCGCCCACGACGCGGCACTCCGGAGGCCCTCGCCGGCGGGTACGCCCACGCATTCCTCGCCATCGCCGTGGTTCTTGTCGGCGTTGCCACGACGGCCATGCCCCCGCCCGCGCTCCTGGGGCTCCGGGCGTCGGGGCTGGCGACGATCACCACACCCGGCCATGGACAGCCGGGCCATGATCTAACAGGCAAGGGCATCGTCATGGGCGAGTGCCGCTGTACGGCCTAACTCCCGGCGCAAGGGCCAGCGACGCTGGAACGCCAGCTGACTGCCCACCTTGACTTGCCCCTCGGCCTGCCTCAACCAGCGCGATCGAGATCAGCGGGCCGTCACCGGCGAATAGCCGTGCCACGAGCGGAGCCGGGCGTCGCCCGCTCGGCGGGTTCTGAGCGCGGGACCGGCCAAAGCAACGCAGCGGGTCGTTGCCGCGGCGGGACGGGTCCGGCCGTCACCGGGCGTAGATCCGGGTCGCGGGGTGACAATCGCCGGATGGACCGGGTCCTGAACGTGCTGGTGGCGCTGCCGCCCGCCCTGGTGCTGGCCTTGAGTTTCCTGCTGCCGGCGTTGGAGGCGTCGACCTTCCTCGGCCTGGTCGTGCCGGGGGAGGTGGCCGTGCTGGTCGGCGGCGTCCTCGCCCACGACGGGAGGCTGCCGCTCTGGGCGGTGGTGGCCACCGCGCTGGGTGGGGCGGCTCTCGGCGACCAGGTCGGTTACCTGGTTGGCCGCCGCTACGGCCGTCGGTTGCTGGACCGGACGCCGCGCCGGTTCGTCCGCTCGGGGGAACTGCGCCGGGCGCTCGACCTGGTCCGCCGGCGGGGCGCCCTGGCGGTGGTGCTCGGCCGCTGGGCGGCTGCACTGCGGGCGCTGGTGCCGGGCCTGGCCGGCATGAGCGGGATACCGCAGCGCACGTTCACACTGGCCAACGTTACCGGCGGGGCGGTGTGGGCGTTGACGGTGGCCGTGCTCGGTTACCTGGCCGGCGCCTCGTACCGGCTGCTGGAACGGCGGCTCGGCCTGGGCGGGGAGGTGCTGCTCGCGGTCGTGGCGCTGGTGATCGCGGTACGGATCTGGGGCGGCCGGCGGGCGGCGCGCCGTGAGCGGCCTGCCCTGAAAGCCGACGAGACCCAGTGACGGCCCGGGGTCGGTGACGGCCGGGGCACCCGGCGGACGGCTCTTGCGGATGGCCGGAGGGCGTAGTACTGCAACGGCAGTAGGCGAATCGGCGCCGTTGCGTTGTGGGATCGGCAGACGTGTCGAACCCTTCTCGGGTTCGTGGTCAGATCGCCTGGGCGAGTTCGGTAAACGCTGCGGCGACCCGTGTAGCCGGCGGGGCGTCGACGGCGAGTTCGTAGTGTCCGCGGCGGAGGTTCTGCATGAACGCGTGCCCAGCGATGATCACCTGTGCCGTCTTGTCCGTCCGTAGACCGCGCATCGGTCTCAACCGGTGTTTCAGCTGGCTGTGATCAGCCTCGATCGGATTGTTGGCGTACCGCTCGACGTGGTGCCACGCCTGCGGGATCAGCTCGTCCAGGACGCCGGGGTAGACCGCCGCGGCGTCGGTGACCACCTCCGCGGGTGTCACCTTCAACGTCGACAGCACCCGGCGGAAGAACCGCCGGGCCGCGTCGGCGTCGCGACGTGCCGAGACCAGCACGTCGATAACCTGCCCGTACTGGTCGACCGCCCGGCGCGCGAGTGTGTGTGTGGCGGCAGCCGCACAGCACGGCCCCATCTCGATCACATCGTTGGTGACATACCACGAGGTTTCCTGATGCCGACGCCACTCGGGTCCCGGCAACCTGTCCCGATCGATAATGAACGACACCACCCCGGCCGCAGCTGCGGCCTGACCATCACACCGGAGCCGTCCAGGGAATCGGGAGAAGCACACGGGGTCTCTGGGGCGACTCCAGCATCCGCGGAAAGTCTGGGCGCAGCATCGGACCGTGGTGCCGACCTGCTGAGAAGAAGCTGCGACTGTCGGCCGATCGCCGCTCAGCCCGGGGCGCGGCAGGCGCTCACCACGCGTTCGCGCAGCCAGCGGTGCGCGGGGTCGGCGTCCAGCCGCACGTGCCACGTCAGTGACACCGTCACTTTCGGTGCCGGGAACGGCAGGTCGAAGGAGTGCATGCCCTGCCACAGGTTCTCGGTGTGCCGCCGGGGGATCGTGGCCACCAGGTCGGTGGCCCGCGCGAGCGCCACCGCCGCGCCGAAGCTGTCGACGATCGTCACGACGTCCCGGTGCCGTCCCGCGCCGCGGATCGCCTCGTCGATCGGGCCTTCGTTCAGACCTCGCCGGGAAACGTGGACGTGGCGTGCGGCTGCGTAGCGGGCTGTCGTCACGTTGCCGGTGCTCAGCGGGTGCGCGGGGCGGACCACGCCGACGAAGCGATCAGTGAACAGCGGCAAGCTCCGCAGTTCCGGCGGCACACCGTCGAAAACGCCGATCTCGAGGTCCACACCGTCGCGCAGCGCCTTGGTGTCCGGCCGGGTCCTCTGCAGGAACCGCAGGCGTACGCCGGGCGCCTCGGCGCCCACCCGGGCCACCAGGTCGGGGCCGAACCGTTCCACGAACCCGTCGCTGCTGCGTACCGAGAAGCTGCGGGTCAGCGTCGCCGGATTCAACTGGGCAGCCGGCCGCAGCACTTCCTCGGCGTCGCCGACCAAGGCGCGTACCCGGTCGCGCAGCTCGAGGGCGCGGGGAGTGGGGACCAGCCCCCGGCCGGAGCGCACCAGGAGCGGGTCGCCGGTCGCGCGCCGCAGCCGGCCGAGCGCGCGGCTCATCGCCGACGGGCTGAGGGCGAGCCGCTCGCCGGCCCGGGTCACGTTGCCCTCCTCGAGCAGGACATTCAGGGTGACGAGGAGGTTGAGGTCGGGGCGCGCCATCCGAAGATGATATGGCGTTGCGTGCACAGGTCCTTTGCCATCTTTGCGCGTTCCGCCATGCTGGGATCGCTCCTACGGTCGGACCGTGATCACCTTCGCCCCGCGCCGTTCCGCGCTCGTCCCCGTCCTCGCCGCCCTGTCGGCCACCATGCTCCTGCCGTCCTTGGGCACGAGCATCGCCAACGTCGCCCTGCCGGCCATGGCCGCCGCCTTCGATGCCCCGTTCTCCCGGGTGCAGGGCGTCGTGGTGGCCTATCTGCTGGCCGTGACGGTGCTCATCGTCATCGCCGGCCGGCTCGGCGACCTGCTCGGCCGGCGCCGGCTCCTCATCGCCGGCGTCCTGCTCTTCACCGTCGCGACGCTGCTCTGCGGGCTCGCCCCAACCCTGCCGGTGCTCATCGCCGCGCGGGCACTGCAGGGCGCCGGGGCCGCCGGCATGATGGCCATGACCATGGCCCTCGTCGGCGAGACGGTGCCCGAGGCGCGCACGGGCAGCGCCATGGGCCTGCTCGGCACCATGTCGGCCGTAGGCACGGCACTGGGACCGTCGCTCGGCGGCGTCCTGGTCGAGGCCCTCGGCTGGCAGGCCGTCTTCCTCGCCGTCGCGCCGTTCGGCGTCGTCACGCTGGTGCTGACCGCGCATACCCTTCCCCGGCCAGCTGTGCCCGCTGCCTCGCCTGGGAGGCGGTCGCCCCTGCTCGACCTGACACTGCTGCGCGACCCCGCCCTGGCGGTCGGCCTCATCACCACCGCGCTGGTCTCGACCGTCATGATGAGCACCCTGGTGGTGGGCCCCTTCCACCTGTCCGCGGCGCTGGGGCTGAGCGCGGCGCTGGTCGGGCTCGTCATGTCGGCAGGGCCGGCCGTGGCCGCGCTCACCGGTGTACCGGCGGGCCGGGCCACCGACCGGTTCGGGGCGCGCGCCATGGTCGTCACCGGCCTGGCCAGCGTGATCGCCGGTGCGTCGGTCCTGTCCGTGATGCCCGCGTCCGCTGGCGTGGCGGGTTATGTCCTGCCACTGGTCGTCGTCACCGCCGGCTACGCGGTGTTCCAGGCGGCCACCAACACCATGGTCATGCGGCACGCCGCGGCAGACCGGCGAGGTTTGGTGTCCGGGCTGCTCAATCTGTCGCGCAACGTCGGGTTGATGTCCGGCGCCTCCGTCATGGGTGCGGTGTTCGCCGCCGCCGGCACCGGCGACGTGACGGGTGCGGCCCCGGCGGACGTGGTACGCGGTACCCACGCGACCTTCGTCGTCGCCGCCGTCCTGGTGAGCCTCGGCCTCGGCCTGGTGTTGATCACAACTCGTCGACCTGGCGGTCCTGGCCCGGGCACACCGCGCCGATCGCGAGCGTGATCAGTTCCTGGGCGTCCACGGAACAACGCCCACCGCGTAGATCATCGAAGATCATGGTGTGCGCCCCCGGCCCAGGCTGGCAGCAGAAGCGGACATAGCTCTCATTTCGTGGTAATGGACACTGGCGAGAGCATGGACCACCGATCCTGAATCCTCGCTGAAGACCGCTGCCAGGACTCTTCAGGATGTCGGGGGGCGCGCTTGCGGCCACCGCCGCGGCCCGGGTCTCGCCTCGTCCGGCCGGAGGGCTTCAGGTTCCCCTCAGCGTTACGCCGCATCCTGGTCTCGGCAGCTCTTTGTCCTGCGGCTGGCAGCAGCCGTGTCGCGGCCACCACACGACGCGATCGGAGAGCACGATGATCTGGATGACGGTCGCCGAGCAGCTTCGGCGACACCGGAGAGGACGTCGACGAGATCACCCACGTGAGCGGCGTGAGCCCTCGAGCGGCGGCTGGGACGCCGCCGTCTGTGGATCAGGTTCGCTTCGTCGTGGCCGTGCCGTGCGGGTAGGCAGTTCTTGACCGGGCAGCGTAGCGTCGCCGGTCGGCTGTTGATGAGCCTGTACGCTGCCGCGACGCCTCTCGCGCTCGCGGTGCTGGTGTTGGGCCGCCGGGCACATCCGACCACTCCTGAGGTGGTCATGGGCCTGCTGAACGTTCCCGTCGCTGGGACGTTTCTGTCGGTCGTGGTGCTGGCTCTGGTCACCGGTGCGCTGATTCTGCGCAAGCGGGCCGCGCTGTGGATCGTCGCCGCTTTCCAGATGCTCGGCGTCTACCTTGGAATGGTGGCTCTCCTGCCGGGTCGGCCCTGGCCGCTGATGGAGGTGTGGGAGTCTCGCGGCGACCTCGGCCGAGGCTTGGACATCGCCTCGATGCTGATCGCGGTCGGCGCGCTCGGTCTGCTGTATCGGCTACGCGCCGAGTTCTGCGCCAGGTTCCGACCCGGGTCGTGGTCGAGCGCCGCAGTCGTGCTGATCACCGGCACCGCCGCTACCGTGCTGCTCACCTGGGTCCTGCTTCATCTGACGCGTAGTGATGGCGTTTCCTGGCGTGAGGTGCTGTTGACCGGGTTGCGGGCCCTGTCCGGGTGGTCGGGTCGGCAACCTGCGACGGCGGGGCTCGACGATATGGTCGCCGCGGCGCTCGGCCTGACGGTGCTGGCGGCGATGGCCGCCCTTCTGCACTCAGCCCGCCCGGCCACGTCGTGGACGCCGGAGCAGGAGATAGCGGTGCGGCGCCTCGTGGCCGAGCACGGGGCGCGGGACTCTCTGGCCTACTTCGCGACCCGTCGGGACAAGGCCACGATCTTCGCTCCCGACGGCTCCGCCGCCATCACGTATCGGGTGGTGGCAGGGGTGAGCCTCGCCTCAGCCGACCCGATCGGGCGTCGCGAGGCCTGGGGACGAGCCATCGAGGCGTGGCGGAGCGAGGCGCGTCGCTACGGCTGGGTGCCTGCGGTCATGTCGTGCAGCGAAGAGGGCGCGACGGCGTACGCCGCGCACGGCCTCGGGGTCATCGGAATGGGAGACGAGGCGATCCTGGATCCGGGGCGCTTCGATCTGAGCCGCGTGTCGATGGCATCGGTGCGTGCCGCGGTCCGTCGCACGCAGCGAGCCGGCCTGACCGTGCGACTGCGCCGCCAAGACTCGATCACGCCGGCGGAATTGAACGAGATTGTTCGCTGTGCACAGGAGTGGCGGGGGGCGGACCAGGACCGCGGTTTCTCCATGGCCTTGAACCGGGCCGGCGACCCCGCCGACGGCGCCATCCTGCACGTGACCGCTCACGACGGCAGCGGAGCCCTTGTCGGGCTGCTCAGCATGGTCCCGTGGGGTACCGCCGGGGTGTCTCTGGACGTGATGCGACGCAGCCCACAGGCCCCCAACGGGGTAACCGAACTGATGGTCAGCGAGCTGATGAACCACGCCCGTGAACAGGGCCTACGCCGCGTGTCACTGAACTTCTGCATGTTCCGCAACATCTACGCGGACGCCGATCGCATCGGCGCGCGGCCGCTGACCCGGGCCGGTTCCGGCGTGCTCGGTGTCCTCGACCGGTTCTGGCAGCTCGAGCGCCTCTACCGGTCAAACCAGAAATACGAACCCCAGTGGGTACCCCGCTTCATGTGCTACGAGGACGCGCTGTCGCTGCCGCACGTCGCGCTTGCCGCCTCGGTGGCCGAAGGCTTCCTACCGTGGCCGTCGAGCGCTCACCCGGGCTCGCTGGACGCCGAGCAGCTGAACCAGGTGAGGGCCATCGACGCAGCCGCCCGGGACGTGTCGCAGGTGCAGCCACGCCGATCCGGCCAGACCTGGCACCGACTTGGACACCTCAGTCAACTACGGTCGATGGGTCTCGATCCCTACGTCGCGGGTGGCGTAGCACCCGAGTACCACGTCGCCGATCTGCTGAGATCGTGGATGACCGGCCGTAAGGTCGTCGTGTCCGGTCGCGTTATCCGGCCGCGCCGTCACGGCGGGGTCGTGTTCGCCGGCCTCCGCGACGACGACGCCGAGGTGCAGCTGCTCCTCGAGCGCTCCCGCATCGGGGTTGAGTCGCTGCAAACCTTCGCCCGGCTCATTGACGACGGCGACCTCATCCGGGTATCAGGCCGCTTGGGATTCTCGCGCAACGGCACCCCGAGCATTCTCGCGGAGTCGTGGACCGTCGAAGCCAAGTGCCTGCATCCGGTGCCGTGGAGGTCATTCACCAACCCTCAGGCACGGATGCGCGATCGCTCCATGGATCTGCTGGTCAACGCCGAGGCGCTGAACCTGGTGCGGGCACGGTCCGCCGTCGCCACCACGGTGCGCGCCCTTCTTCAGCAGGAGGGCTATCTCGAAGTCGAAACCCCTGTGCTCACCGCGATCCACGGGGGTGCCAGCGCGCGACCGTTCCGCACCCGCAGCAATGCCTACGGCGTCGACCTGACCCTGCGCATCGCCCCCGAGCTGCACCTCAAACGCCTGATCGTCGCGGGCATCGGACCGGTGTTCGAGCTCGGCCGCAACTTCCGCAACGAAGGCGCCGACTCCACCCACAACCCCGAGTTCACCTCCCTGGAGGTCTACCGACCGTACGCCGACTACACCGTCATGCGTCATCTCGCTGAACGGCTCGTCAAGCAGGCAGCGACCGCCGTCCACGGCCGGGAGGCTCTACCGCTGCCACCGGCCGGACCTGGCGCACCCGCGCCAGTGAACTTGGTCGACATCAGTGGGCCCTGGCCGGTCGTGCCCGTGCTCGACGCCGTGAGCAAGGCAGTCGGAACACCCGTCGACCTGACCATGGATCCGGACGAGCTGGTAACTCTGGCGAACCAACACGACGTCGCGCTGCGCGCCGACATGGGACCTGGGGCGATCATTGAAGCGCTCTACGCCCGGCTGGTCGAACCCGCCACCATGACACCCACCTTTTACACCGACTTCCCCGTGGAAACCTCACCCCTGACCATGCCGCACCGAACTATTGCGGGTCTGGTCGAACGCTGGGACCTCGTCATCGCCGGGATGGAGATCGGAACGGCCTACAGCGAACTCACTGACCCCGTCGACCAGCGGAATCGGCTCACCGAGCAATCGGCTAGAGCAGCAGCTGGCGACCCCGAGGCGATGGAACTCGACGAGGACTTCCTCCACGCCCTGGAAATCGGGATGCCTCCCACTGGGGGTCTCGGCATCGGCGTGGACCGCCTCGCCATGGTGGTCACCAACACGCCCATCCGATCTGTGCTCGCGTTCCCGTTCGTCCGCCCCGCACGGGATCAGGCCACCGAACAGTGACCATCGTCTTCCGAATTGCGGTTCAGTCGACCCTCTTAATGGTGTCACGGCGGCAGACGAACAGCGCCAGCCCGGGGATCTCGTCATGCACGTCCCCCTGGCCAGGTGGGGACTCCGCCGCCCCACCTCACGGTGCCGCACCCTTCATCGACAAGGAGGGCTGACGCCGTGGGTTTGACCAGCTCGGCGTTTTTCGTAGCGGTCTGCTTCCTTGCAGTTGGCATGCTCGCCCTCGCGGTGGTCGACAAGCCTCGCCCTCGTCGCACGGACCTGCAGATGCTCACACGCGCCGCCCGCGTGGTCACCGTCAGCGCCCTGGCCGTGCTTCTCTGCGGCCTGGCGCTGAACAACCAGTACCTGTTCTACACCTCATGGGCCGACCTGCTCGGATCGTCAGGCCACGCGACAACGCACACGATCGGCGACGCCGCCGCCGCGCAGACGTCGCGTCTTCCCGGCGCGGGTCTAGCGGGGCAACAGACCCCCGGTCGGCTCCCTGTTCTGCCGGCACCCGGTCAGAGGCTGCAGAGGTACACGGTGCCCTCGCCCGATGTCGGCGGGGCCGCCCAGGTGCTGGTCGAGTTGCCGGCCGGCTACGATCCCGCCAACGTCCGAACCTACCCGGTCGTCATCGGCCTGCACGGCTTCCCCTCCACGCCCGACTCCTACGTCAGGACCGGGATCCTCTCGGCGCAGGACCGCCTCGTGAGCCAGCATCTGCTTGCCCCCAGCATCGTCGTCATCCCGCAGATCAACGTCCCCCGCTCACTGGACACCGAATGTGTCGACGGCGGCCCCGGACAGCCACAGACCGGCAGCTGGCTTTCCCATGACCTCCCGCGGTGGGTCGTCGCGCACTTCCGGGTGCGCACCGATCGCCTTTCCTGGGCCACAGCGGGTTACTCCTACGGCGGATGGTGCGCTGCCTCCCTCGGCCTTCGACACCCCGACCTCTTCGGCGCCGCCATCGTGTTCCAAGGCTACTTCCGCCCCGACTTCGGCACGCACTACATCCCGACCGCTTCTGACCTGGCCCAATACGACCTCGTTCGGCTCGAGTCACGGCATCCGGTGCCGCTCTCCATGTGGGTGATGACGTCGGGGCAGGACAGCCTCTCCCATCCGAGCACCGCGCAGTTCCTGCGCGTAGCCCGTTCTCCCACAGCCGTCACCGCGACCGTGCTGCCCGAGGGCGGACACCGAACCGCCGTGTGGCAGCCACTCATCACGCCCGCGCTGACCTGGCTGGGCCGCACTCTCCCGGGCTTCCACGCCTAGCTGCGGTCAGGCATGGTCGGCTTCGCCGACGGGTGGCGGTCAGTTGCGTTTCAGGCCGGCGAAGATGACCTCGAGGCGGCGTTGCCGCTTGCGCACGATCTGCGGCTCGAACGTCCCGGCGGCGTCGCGTGGCACCCGGACCTCGACCGGCCCGACGTCGGTGAGCACGGTCTTGGTCCGGCTGCCGTTACGGGTGTTCCCGCTGCCACGACCTGCAGGGTCGTGTTTGTCGTAGCCGACGTGGTCGGTGATCTCACCGTCCAACGCCGACTCCAGGACACGCTTGGTCAGCTGCTGCAGCAGCCCGCCCTCACCGGTCAGCTTCAGCCCGTCACCACGAGCCCGATCGACCAGCATAGCGATCAACTGCTCATCCGTGACCGCATCCGCCGGCCTGGCGGCCGGCTCCTGCCCCGAGGTGATTTCGGTCGTCAGCTGGCGTCTCTCCCTTGATCGGTCGATCAGCCGTCATATTCGTGCAGTCCCTGTACTGGGTCGTCACCGGACCAGACCAGTAACGAACAGCTCACCCCAGCGCCGAGTACCGCAAACGGCCTCAACCGGCTGGCACCGAAGGCGCCGACGCCCTGCGCTACCCGACCTTGACGACCCCGCCGATCCTGACGACCAGGACAGCCACGAACCCCTCGGCCTCGACAAGCGCGACACCGTCGGCTGACACATCACCGGAGCGGCCCGAGAGCAGTACCTCGCTCTCGGGCC
>NZ_JBEXHP010000074.1:0-29228 GCF_040607895.1 Micromonospora sp. NPDC005220 | reverse complement strand
GGGGCGTGGCCGGTTTCCCCCGCGCGGGGGGCCGGGGGGCCCCCGCCTCCCTGCGGCTTCCGCGCGCGCCCCCCCCCCCCCCCGGGGGGGGCCGGGGCCCCGTGCCGTACACCGGCGGTCAGGCCGGTTCGGCAACCTCCGCCGCGGCTCGCGCCGCCGCTGCCGCCGCCCGTTCGGCGGCGTTGCCGAGGACGCAGAACTCGTTGCCCTCCGGATCGGCGAGCACCACCCAACCCCCACCGGTCGGACTGACCCGATCGGCGACCAGCGTCGCGCCGATGCCGAGCAGCCGCTCGACCTCCTCGGCCCGGGTCCGGTCGGCGGGTTGCAGGTCCAGGTGCAGCCGGTTCTTCACCGACTTGCCCTCCGGCACCGCGATGAAGAGCACCTCCGGGCCACCCGGCGGTAGCAGCATCGCCTCCGGGTCACCGGGGAAGTCGTCGGGCTGCCGGGGGCAGTCGAAGACCTGCGCCCAGAAACCGGCGAGCGCGTACGTGTCGGAACAGTCGATGCTGATGTTATGGATGATCGAACTCACAGCTGGTCCTCCACAGTGGTGGTGATGACACGCTCCCCGGCGCTGCGGACCACGCAGAACTCGTTCCCCTCCGGGTCGGCGAGCACCGCCCAACCGGTCCCGTCGGCCTTCCGTCGGTCAGCGACCATGGTGGCTCCGAGACCGAGCACCCGCTCGACCTCCTCGTCCCTGGTCCGGTCGGCTGGTTCGAGGCAGATGTGCAGCCGGTTCTTGGTCACCTTGTCTTCCGGCACCTCTTGAAAGAACAGGTTCGGGGCGGCGTCGTCCGGCGGCAGGAGGGCCGCCTCCGGGTCGCCCGGGACGTCTTCGGAGTGCCGGGCGTACCCGAGGACGGCGGCCCAGAAGCCGGCCAGGGCGTACGTGTCGCGACAGTCGAAGCTGATGTTGCGGATCCGTGGATACACGGGTGTTCCCTCCGTGGTGCGGGATGGGGACGCTCCGCCTTCGGGGTCAGCCGAGGGAGACCCGGGGCGCGGAGCCAGGATCGGTGGACATCGACGCACCCCCCTTCGACCGTGAGCTGACTCTCGTGATCTTGCCATTGGCCGAACGCCGCAGGCAACCCGGGTCACCCGGCGATGGACACCGGGCCGTTCACCGCCGGGGCGTCCGCCGACGGCAGGGTGACCGTCACCTCCAGGCCACCGCCGGACTGAGCGATCACCCGTACGGTGCCGCCGTGCGCCGTGCAGACCGCCCGAACGATGGACAGCCCCAGACCGGAGCCGCGCGCGCCGGTGCGTTCCCGGCCACCACGGCGGAACGGCTCGAACAACCCCGGCACGTCCGCCTGGTCCACCTCGAAACCGGTGTTCCCCACCACCAGCCAGGACCGGTCACCGTCGGTGCCGGTCCGCACCCACAGCCGGCCGTGCAGGTGGTTGTAGCGGACCGCGTTCTCGATCAGGTTTCCGGCCAGCCGGTCGAGCAGCCCCGGGTCGCCGACGACCGGCGCGGACTCCAGCGACGTCTGCACCCGCAGGCCGATCCGTTCCACCTCGCGGCGCATCGCCGACAGTGCGTTGGCGGTGCCCGCGGCGAGGTCACACTCGGTCCGCCGGCCCAGCTGCCGCCCGGCCTGCGCCTCGCTGCGGGCCAGCACCAGCAGCGCGTCCACCAGGCCGTTGGCCCGCTCGGAGGCGTCGCGGACCACTGTCGCCATCCGTCGGTACTCGGCGGCGTCCGCGTCGTCGTCGCTGAGCGTCACGTCGATCTCCGTCCGCATCACGGCGAGCGGGGTACGCAGCTCGTGCGAAGCGTTCGCCACGAAACGTTTCTGGGCCTCGAACGCGGACGCGATCCGGTCCAGCATGGCGTCGAACGTCTTGGCCAGCTCGGCCACCTCGTCGTCGGCGCCCGAGTAGCCGATCCGCTGGTCCAGGGTCGCCTCGCCGAGCCGCTGCGCGGTCGCCGTGACCTGGTGCAGCGGGCGCAGCGCCCGGCCGGCCACCGCGTACGCGCCGGCCACCCCGACCACGCTGATCGCCAACAGCGCGACCAGGCCCTTGGCCAGCAGCTCGCCGGAGGCGGCGTCGACCAGCTGCCGCTGCCACTGGGCGGCGTCGATCTCTTTGCCGTCGGAGAGCAGCACGGTCGTGCCGGGCACCAACTCGTCGGTGGGCCGCAACGCGTCACGGACCAGCAGCCAGGCCAGCATCACCAGGATCGCTCCGGCCCCGATCAGCAGCACGCCGTTGAGCAGCGTCAGCCGCAACCGCAGAGTGGGGCGCAACCGCCGACTCACGCGGTCACCTCCGAGGTGCGGTAGCCCGCGCCGACCACCGTCTCGATCAGCGGCGGGTCGCCGAGCTTCCGGCGCAGCGTCATCACTGTCACCCGGACGATGGTGGTGAACGGGTCGGTGTTCGCGTCCCAGACCCGTTCCAGCAACTCCTCGCTGGAGACCACCGCGCCACGCGCCTTGAGCAGTTCGCTGAGCACCCCGAACTCCTTGTTGGTGAGGTCCACCGGCACCCCGGCGCGGGTGGCCACCCGGCGGGCCGGGTCGAGCACCAGGTCGGCCAGTTCGAGCACCGGCGGCGCGGCCGGGGTGGCCCGTCGGCCCAGCGCCTGCACCCGGGCGACCAACTCGTCGAAGGCGAACGGCTTGGGCAGGTAGTCGTCCGCGCCGAGCTGCAACCCCTCCACCCGGTCGGCCACCGTGCCGCTGGCGGTGAGCATCAGCACCCGGGTCAACGCGCCGGAGGCAGCCAGGTCGGCGCAGATCTGGTCGCCGTGCACGCCGGGCAGGTCGCGGTCCAGCACCACCACGTCGTACCGGGTGACGAACGCCGCCTCGTGGCCGGCGTCGCCGTCGTACGCCACGTCGACCGCCATCCCCCGCTTGCGCAACCCGCGTGCGATCGCGTCGGCGAGGTTGCGCTCGTCCTCGACCACCAGTACCCGCATCCCGGCCTCCTCGCTGCTGACCACCGACAACCTAGTGCCGGTCGGCAACCATCGTCCCTCGCCGTCCGCGCCGGCCGCCGTTGCGGGCCACCGCGGTGTACGTGATGCTGGCCGGCGGCACCGAGCGACGGACGGACCTGGTATGACCACTGCGGCCCCCGCCGCCCGCCCAGCCGAACTGGTGATCAGTCGGGCAACTTCCACAGCTGGTAGGAGCCGGACGCGCCGACGCTGCACACCAGGTAGCCGGTGATCGCCTGACATTCCCCGGTGGCATCGGGCAGCACGTCCAGGATCCGCACCTTTCCGGCACCGATGTTCAACTCGCCGACGAGCACCCCGCCGTCGGGATGCCGGCGGATGCCGACCAGCCGGCCGCCGGCACCGAGTTGGTACAGCTCCCACCGGCCCAGGTCGGCCACCTGCCGGCCAGTCAGCGCATCGAGCACGATGTACTGCTCCATCGGACCGAAGCCACTGATGTTGGCCATCAGCCGGCCCTCGTACGGCCAGCCCCACAACCAGCGGTCGCTGCGCCAGCGCACGTCGCCGGTCGCCGGGTCGAGCGCCTGCAGCTCGTTGCCAGCGGTGCGGAGACACACCACGGGCCCACAGTCCAGGGCGAAGTCGATCGGGCCGCTCCTGCGTGTCCAGCGCCGGTCCAACCGGTCCAGCCCGTACGCGTTGATCGTGCCCGAGCCTCTGTCCACGGCCAGCAGCAGGTCGTCGATCAGATCGATCCCGAGCGGCGCACCGGTGGGCGGGCGCATCTCGGCCCGCGCCAGCGGCGCGCCGGTGGTCGCGTCGCGGACCTCGACCTGCCCGTTCGACTGGTTGAACACCAGCCGGTCCACCCCGTACCCGGTGTCCCGGATGCTGATCTCGGCGGTGGTGGGGGGCAGCTGCCACCGCACCGTGCCGCAGCACGGATCGACCGCGCGCACAGTGGACGGTTCGGTCTCGCCGCCGGTACGCAGCAGCAGGTTGCCGTCGGTCAGCTTGGAGACGGTGCCCGGCTGCTGCCACCGGTACTCCCCGGTCGCCCGGTCCAGTGCGACGGTGAGTGTGTCCCGACCCTCCGGGCCGATCTCGTACCCGGTGGCCAGCAGCATGCCGGCCAGCAGGGTCATTCCCCAGTACCGGGCCTCCGTTGACAGCGGCACCTGCCAGACCGGCTCGCCACCGGGCAGCCGGTACGCGGCCAGTCGCGTCTGCCGCGTCGCGGTGTTGATCGGTTCCATGATCAGGAGGAGGTCACCGTCGACCATGACATCGGACCCGGGGGTGGCCGACAGCGTCACCGGGGCCCGCCGGGACGGCGGCACGGCGGCGGCGGCAAGCGTGACCAGCGCGAGCAGCACGACCAGCGCGCAGCGCAGCGGGCGATCGTGAGCGCGGGGTGGGCGGGGCAACGGTCTCGGGTCCGGGCCGTGCCGCAGCTCGCCGAGGTCGATCACCGAGTCGGTCATCGGGTCAACCTCCACAGCGCGGTGGTGCCGTCGAGACGACGGCAGAGCAGAACGGGCAGGGACGCCTGGCAGCTGCCGGCGATGCCCGGCAGCACGTCCACGATCCGCGATCGGCCGGCCACCAGGTCGAGTTCGGCGACGACCATCCGACCGCCGTCGGTCCGGCGCACACCGACCAGCGGATCGTCCGGTCGGCGCACCGGCAGCAGGCTCCACGTACCCAGCTCGATTCGGACCTGTCCGGTCGCCGCGTCCCGCGTCGTGTACCCCCAGCCGGGCCTGGCCATCAGCAACCGGCCGTGCCGGACGTCGGCCAGGTTGTCCTGGCCGAGTTCCGACCAGCGCACCGCGCCGGTGGCCGGGTCGAGCACCTGGACGCCGCCGGTCTGCGGTACCGCGCAGAGCAGCCCGCCGCAGTCGACCACATGCGACACCAGCGTCACCTCGGCCGTCCACCGTGGCGCCAACTCGGCCAGCCCGAAGCTCACCAGCCGGGTGCTGCCGGGCGGGACGAGCAGCAGCAGGTCGTCGACGACGTGCACCCGCTGGTACGCCGACCGGTCACCGGGCAGCGTGTCGACACTGCGCAGCAGGTGGCCGTTGCCGGCGTCGTGCACCTGCACCTCGCCGGTCGGTTGCAGGAGCACGAACCGGTCGACCTGGCCCTCGGAATCGCGATGGAAGGTGGGGTTGGCGGGCCTCGGGAGCGGCACCGACCAGAGCAGCCGGCCGGTGTCGGGCTCCACCCCGCTCATCACGCCCGCCCCGTCCTCGCGGACGTCGGTCAACAGCAGGCCGCCGCCGGTGGTCGCTTGCAGAGCCCCCGGATGCCGCCACCGTTGCTGGCCCGTCGCGCCGTCAAAGGCGGTGGTCTGGAACACCCGGTTCGGTTCGTTGACCGCCGTGGCCAGCACCAACCCCCGTTCGACCCGGACGTCGAGGTAGTCGCCGATGCGGGCCAGCGACGTCTGCCACCGACGCCGCACACCGGTGTCGGGCGGTGACGGCTGGGCGTACGCGGTCAGGTACCGGTCCCCGTCGGATGTCGGCGGGTCGACCACGAAGACGCCGTCCCCGGCCAGGTACGCCGCGGCCCGCCGCGACGCCGGCACCACACTCACCGTCCGCTGCGGCGGTGGCGTGGCACCGGCCAGCACCACCAGGCTGAGCACCAGCGCCGCCGCGCTGCGCAGCGGGCGGCCGGCGGCGCGCGGGCGGCGAATCGGAGGTGCCGACGCGGGCTCGTCCCGAATCTCGCCCAGCTCGATGATCGACAACGACCGTCCTTCCGTCCCCAGGTAGGGCTGGCCGACGGGTCACCGCCCGGCAAACCGACCGTCAGCGCACCGGGCCGGCAAAAGCGACGGAACCTCGCCTGTACGATGGCGCGTCGTGGCTGTGCCGGTGGTAGACCCTTCGCTGAATTCCGTGACCGACGCCGACCCGGCCGAGGCCGACTCGACACGGCGGCCTCGACGCCGCCCGGCCCGAGCCGACCTGTTGGCCCTCGGAGCCTATGTGCTGCTGGGCGTCTTCGTCTGCCTCAACTACTGGGGTGACGTCAACGGCCGGGTCTCCTCGCACCTGCCCACTGATCACAGCTGGTTCGAGTGGCTGTTCGCGCACGGCGCGTACTCGGTGCGGCACCTGGAAAACCCGCTGTTCACGGCCCGTCAGAACGCCCCGGACGGGGTGAACATGATGGCCAACACCTCGCTGCTCGGGGTGACCCTGCCGCTGGCCCCGCTGACCATGCTGCTCGGCCCCCAGGTGATCTACGCGCTCTACCTGGGTGCGGCGTTGGCGGCCACCGCCGGCACCGGTTACTGGATGCTCTCCCGCCACCTGGTGCGCTCCCGGGCGGCGGCGTTCGTCGGTGGCGCGTTCCTCGGCTTCGCGCCGGGAATCATCCACCACGCCAACGGCCAGCCGAACTTCGTGTCCAACTTCCTGCTCCCGCTGATCGTGGTGCGGGTGCTGACCCTGGCCGAGCCGGGCCGGTGGCGACGCAACGGGCTGGTGCTCGGGGCGCTGGTGGCGTACCAGATCTTCATCAACGAGGAGATGTTGCTGCTCACCGCGCTGGCCTGCCTGGTCATCGTGCTGGCGTACGCCGTGCAGCGGCCGCGGGCCACCCGGGCCGCCGCCGGCACCTTCCTGGCCGGGCTCGGCGTGGCCGGCGGGCTGGCCCTGGTGCTGACCGCGTACCCGATCTGGTTCCAGTTCAACGGGCCGCAGTCCTACCGGGGCCTCCAGGGCGGGGTGTTCCACAACTGGGGCGAGGACCTGGTCGCCTTCGTCACCTTCGCCCGGGACACCTGGGCCGGTGACCCTGCGGTGGAGAAGACCATCGGCCTGACCGAGCAGAACACCTGGTTTGGTTGGCCGCTGGTGCTGCTCTCGGTGGTGGCTCTGGTGCTGCTGGTACGCCGCTCGCTGGCCGCCCGGATCGTCGCGGTGCTCATCGTGGTGTTCAGCGTGGCCGCGATCGGGCCGTGGGTGCGATTCAACGGTGCGGAGACCGGCATTCGCGGCCCGTGGTCGTACGTGTCGGACGACCTGCCGCTGGTCGAGATGATGATGCCGACCCGGTTGACGCTGGTGGTCGCCGCCGCGGTGGGCGTACTCCTCGCGTTGACCTGGGACGCCGCTTACCGCCAGGGGCGCCCGGTGGCCCACCGGCCCCGGGTGCCGGCCCAGCGGACCGGCGAACCGGCCCCGGCGGCGTCCGACGAGCCGGCCACGCCCGCGCCGGTCGCGGCGCGCCGACGGTGGCTGCGCCCGGTGGGGTACGCGGCGGTCGCCCTCGCCGTGCTGCCGCTCTTCCCCCGGCCGCTGCCCGCCCAGCAGATGGACCCGCCGCCGCACTTCATCACCGCGGGCGGCTGGCGGCCGTACGTGCCGGCGGGTCGAACCCTGGTGCCGGTGCCGATCCCGAGCAACGTGCACGGCCTGCCGACGCTGCGCTGGAGCGCGCTGACCGGGCAGGAGTTCCCCGTTCCCGGTGGCTACTTCATCGGCCCGAACGAGCTGGGTGAGGGGGTGTTCGGCGCGCCGAACCGCCCGACCAGCAGCCTGATCTACTCCACCATGGACAGTGGCGCGGTCCCGGCGCTGACCGAGGAGAACCGCCGCCAGGCCGTCGAGGACCTGCGGTTCTGGCGGGCGTCGGTGGTGGTGCTCGGGGCACACCCGCGCGAGGCGGTGCTCCGTGAGCTGGTCACCGCCCTGCTCGGGCCGCCGCAGCGGGTCGACGACGTCTGGGTCTGGGACGTCCGCGCCCTGGTGGGTTAGTCGAACACCGCGCCACCGGTCGGCTCAGCCACCGCGCCACCGGTCGGCTCAGCCACCGCGCCACCGGTCGGCTCAGCCACCGCGCCACCGGTCGGCTCAGCCGACGCGGTCCCGGACGTCCCACAACCATCCGCCGTCGACCGGTCGGCCCGGTCCGAGCAGGTCGTCGACGGTACGGCGGACGGGGTCACCGTGCTCCAGCTGACCGAGTACGACCACTGCGGCCCGCCAGTGCCGTAGGTCCTCGACGGCCTGGCGGCGGTCGGCGTCGCTGAGTACCGGCACCGCGCCGGTCTCGGCCACCTGCCGGAGCAGCACCGACGTGGGACGGTCCGGCGCGCCCCAGCGGGCCGCCGGGTCGTCCGGGCCGCTGGGGCCGATGAAGTACCCGCCCGGCGCGGCGAACCCCCGACCGGTGCGGGCCGACCAGAGCATCACCGGGCTGCGTGCGGCACCGGTGACCGGCGGCACCGCGACCACCGTCCGGCCGGGCGGCACCAGCGGACGCCAGCCGCCGGCGGCGATGAACGCCGGCACCGGCGCGACCGACACCACGCGGATCGGCGTCGGAATCAGGGGCAGCAACGCGGCGGCGACCGCGCCGGCCCACAGCAGCCGCACCGGTAGGCCCGGCGCCGCGCTCGGCCCGCGCGCTGCCCGGACCCGGTCCAGGGAGAGCGCCACCAGCACACCCAGCACCGGTACGCAGATCAGCGCGAATCTCGCCGGCACCGCGAGATCGAGCAGCGGCACCCCGCCGACCAGCCGGTACGGCCCGGGGATGCCGGTGGGCACACCGTCCACCCGCAGCTCGTCGCCGAGCGAGAGCAAGGCGAAGATCACACCAGCGGCGGCCAGGGCCCGGACCAGCGGCCGTCGCCACTGCCAGATCACGATCACCACGGCGAGCACCAGCAGACCCGGGCCGAAGAACGAGTTCTCCTCGGTCGGGTTCGGCGAGAGCAACCCCGGCAACCAGTCGTCGCCCAGCACGGTCTGCCGGGCCGACGCGGTGAACGAGGCGACATCCAGTTGGAAGCCCTGCGTGGCGAACGCCATCCCGGTGTAGTGCTGCGGGCCGTGGAACTGGAACCACAGCGGGTACGCCAGCGGCACCGCCGCCACGCCCGCCGCCACCGCGAGCCGACCGACGAGGGCCGGCGCGAGCCGCCGAGCGGCCACCCGGTCGGCGAGCGCGTAGGCCAGCGCGAACACCCCGGCCGCGAGCGCCAGGAAGACCAGCACCTCCTCGCCGATGAAGACCTGCCAGACGAGCAGCAGCCCCAGGCCGACGCCGGGCCGCCACACGTCGTGCCGCGTCACACCCGTGGCGGGCCGGAACACCAGGGCGAGGATCGCCGGCACCAGGAACTGCGCGGCGATGTGCAGATGTGCGCCCGCCTGAGCGATCATGCCCGGGGCGAAGCCACAGATCAGCCCGCCCACCGCGGCCGCGGCCCGGGTGCCGACCAACCGGCGGCGCAGCAGCACGTACCAGGCGACGGCGGTCCCGGCGAGGCAGCAGACGACCGCCACGCAGAACGCCACCTGCGAGCCGAAGAGCACTGTGACCGGGGTCAGCGGGACACCCAGGCCGAGCACCGAGGTGTTCGCCATCAGGTTCACCCCGTCTGGCGCGTTCAACCCGCTGCTGTAGAGCGGGTTCTCCCCCTCGACCACCGCATGGGCCGCGTGGGCCAGCATCCACTCGAAGAGGATCTGGTCACCCGCCTGGTGGAACAGCCGCCACGGGTGACCCCACTGCCCGCTGGTCACCACCACGGCGAGACCCAGATAACCGGCCACCACCAGCGCGTCCCGCAGCCAGGCCGGACGGGACGCGCCGACCGTCGCCGACGACGAGGTGTTCGGGGACGTCGTCCCGGTGGTCATCAGACCGAGCGGTCGGTGAGTGTTCGAACGTCCCAGACCCAGACATCCAACTCCTGGCGGCCCGGGCCGACCAGCTCCTCGACCGTACGCCGCAGTGGCTCGGCGTTCTGCTGCCGCACCGGCAACACCAGGATCGCCGCCCGCCAGTGCCGCAGCTCGTCGGTGAAGCGCCGACGCTGCCGGTCGTCGAGCTTGGGCGTACGACCGGTGGTTGCCACCTCCTCCAGCATCTGACCCACCCCGCTGGGACGGCCGCCGAACCGGCCCGCGTCACCGGTGTTGCCGTTACGAGGCGCGAGGAAGTAACCCCCGGGGATCTTGAAGTCGAGGTTGGTGGCCGCCGCCCAGCGCATGCCGTGCGTGTTACCCATGCTGGGCACCGGGATCGGCACCAGCGTCTGGTCCGGCCCGACGTACGCCCGCCAACGGTCCGCCGTGATGAAGTCCGGCACCGGCGGCCGGGACACCATCCGCAGCGGCATCGGTGCGATCGGCAGCAGCGCGAAGGCCAGGCCCGCGGCGGTGAGCACGCGGACGGTACGGCGGTCGGCCGGACGCAGCGCCCAGGCCCGCTCGACGGCGAGCGCGAGCAGCAGACCGATCACCACGCTGGTGATCAGCCCGAACCGGGTCGGCACCACCGCGTCCAGCAGCGGCAGGTGGACCAACCACTGCCACGGCCCGGTGATCAGCTCGCGGTCCCACCAGGAGACCCGCTCGCCGAGGGAGAGCACGGCGAAGAACAGGCCGGTCACCGCGAGCGCCCGAACGATCAGCTCCCGGCGTAGCCAGACCACGATGCCGATGGCCAGCAGCGACAGGCTCCAGCCGAAGAAGGCGTTCTCCTCGGAGTAGTTGGGCGCCAGGTTGATGTTGGCGCGCTGGTTGCCGCCGAGGGTGGGCGAGCCGGGCGCGAAGAAGGCGGCGATGTCGTTGCCGTAGTCCTGCACCGCGTCGCTGAGCCCGTGGTAAGCCATCGGCCCGGCGAACTGCACGTACAGCGGGTACGCCAGCAGCGCCCCGGCCAGCAGCGCGCAGGTCAGCACGCCGACGCCCAGCGGCCGCCACGCCGCCCACCATCGGGCCGGCTCCTGAGCGAGCACCGCCAGCAGGAAGACCCCGCAGGCCAGCGCCGTGAAGAGCAGGATCTCCTCGTTGATGAACGCCTGCGCGGTGACCAGCAGGGCGAGCAGAGCCCCGTCCCGAACCGGCTTTCCGGACCGGGTGAGCACCAGCACCCGCCACACGATGAACGGCAGCAGAAACTGGCTGATGATGTTCGGGTGCCAACTGGCGTGCGAGAGCATCGCGGGCGAGAACCCGCAGAACCAGCCACCGACCGCCGCCGCGAGCGGAGTACGCACCAGGTGGCGGGAGAGCATCAGGTACCAGGCCATGGCGGTGCCGGCGAGGCCGAGCGTGACCAGCACCACGAAGGAGACCGCCGGCCCGAAGAGCAGCGTCACCGGGACCATCGGAATGCCCAGCGCCAGCACGGCCGTGTTGGCCATCAGGTTGACGCCGTCCGGGTAGTTGAACTGCTCGGTGTAGAACGGGTACTCGCCGTGCAGCACCACGCGTACCGAGTGGGCGAGGAAGAACTGCACCTGGGCCGGGTCACCGGTGTAGAGCGAGGCCACCCGGCCGGACGGGTCCAGCCAGATCCGGCTGGTCACCCAGAGCGCGGCGAGCAAAAACAGCCCGCCCACCGCCAGGTGCTGCCGACGCCGACTCCACCGACGCCACCACACCGGTGTCGGCGCCGCGTCCTCGGTCGCGCTGTCCGCTGGCGCTGCAGGCTCAGCCGGTGCAGCGGGCTCGGCCGGTGCAGCGGGCTCGGCCGGGGCAGCAGGCTCGGCCGGGGCAGCAGGCTCGGCCGGGGCAGCAGGCTCGGCCGGGGCCGTGGTGGAGCCGGTCGGCGCGGGAGGGCCGGCGAATTGGCCGCCCGGTGTGCGGTAACTCACCAGCTCGGCGGAGTCGTCTGCCGCCTCCGGGTGCGGCGCGGGCAGGGCGCGGGACTCGGCAGGCGTCACAGTCGGCGGAGTCTACCGGAGCAACCAAAACGCCCTAAAGCCCCGGTGGCGTCCATTGTGGTGGTTCGGGTACCGGCCAGCTGAGGCGGCGCACCGGACATCTCGTACTATGGCGCTTTCCGCAACGACGGCGAGGCGATCGGGGGCGGGCCAGGTGACTCCAGGCCGTCGGTACGGCAGGGCCCTTCCGGTCCTGCTGAGCGCGCTGCTGGCCAGCACGGCCTGCGGTCCGGTAGCCGAGCGGAAGCCGCAGGACCTGCGGGTCGGGTACGACAGCCTGGACGGCACCCTCGCGGTGTGGCCGCCCCGCGGCGACCTCGCCGGGGACGCCACGGCGACGGCAGCGGTCACCGCTGCCGTCCGGAGCTGGCGGTCGCCGGCCGACGACCGCGCGCACCTGCCCTCGTCCGGGATCCTCTTCTCCGGTCGGGTCGACGGCGCCCCGGTGGCGCTGGTGGCCGCCGACGTGCCCGGCGAAAGCGCGTCCTGGCTGCTGCAACTGACCCGCGAGGGCGACCGGTACTCGGTAACCCGCGCCACCGAGTACACCGACCCTGGTTACCTCGTCTACTCCGACGTGCTGCCGGTGCAGACCGCCAACGGCCGGCGCTACCTGGTCTCAGCCCGGGTGCAGACCCTCCTCGGACCACAGGACCGGACGTTGACCATCGCGGACGGCCTCAGCGCACCGGTCAACGTGCCGTCCTGCACGGCCGTCGCCGTGACGGCGACCCTGCGCAGCACCGAGTCGCTGCCCCGTGGGCGGGCCGCCGACCGGCTGCTCGACCTCGGTACCGGCACCGTCGATCCGCGCTACCCGCTGGTCCGCGACGAGTCCGGCACGGGCAAGCGGGCCCTGGCCGGCCTGGACACCTGTGTGCTTGCCGGCGACCGGGGCCCGTTCGGCAGCATCCCGCGCCGGATCGGAGACCGGGACGCCCCGCGCTCGGTGCCGACGTCCTGGCCGATGGCGAAGCTCACCGTGCGCTCGCTCGGCGAAGTCGCCCTCGGCGGCGGCGAGCCGGCCGAGTTGCAGCAGCTCAGCTGGGACACCGACGCCGGCGCGATGACGGCGGTGATCTACCGGCCGGCCGACGGGAGCGCGCCCGTCGTCTCACCGGCCGACCGGGCCACCCCGTTGCAGGCGTACCAACTGCCGGTGCCCGGTCAGCCGCTGGTGGTGCTGAGCTGGCGGGCCACCCGGGACAGCTCCCTGTCCGTCCCGCCGGGCACTCCCCTGCTGGTCGAACGCCCCGGCCTGGCGGTCATTCCCACCCCGTCCCGCTCCCAGACCTACAGCCTCGACAACACCGACAAGACCCACTACCGCTCAATCTCCCCCCGCTAATTCGCGGGGCGAAGGTGCCGCACCGCCGCGCCGCACCTTCGCCCGGTCGATCATGGACTTGTGCTGCCCCACAAAAGGCGCGAATCATCAACAGCCGCCCACCATTAGTCCTTGATCGACCGGGGATGGCGGGGTGACGGGGGGGCTGGGACGACACGAGGCGGCGGGCGCCCCTCAAGGGGTGCCCGCCGTGTCGTGTTACCTGCGGTCAGTTCTGGGCGGCCGCGTCGCTGGGGGTGAGGCGGTCCGGGGTGGTGTCCAGGCCGGAGATCCAACCGGTGACGTTGCGGGCCACGTCCTGGGCGGTCAGCCCCAGGTCGGCGAGGATCTGCGCGCGGGTGCCGTGCGGGTGCCAGTCGGCCGGCACACCCAGGTCCTTGAGCGGCACCCGGACGTCGGCGTCGCGCATCGCCTGGGCGAGCGCGTCGCCCACCCCGCCGACCCGGACGCCGTCCTCGACGCTGACCACGAGCCGGTGGCGGGCAGCCATCTCGACCAGCTCCGCCGGGACCGGACGCACCCAGCGGGGGTCGACGACGGTGACCCCGTAGCCCTGCTCGGCGACCCGGGCGGCCACCTCCATGCCCAGTTGGCCGAAGGAGCCGACGGCGACGAGCAGCACGTCGGTACGGGCGGACTCGGCCAGCACGTCGACAGTGCCGACCCGGCGCAGCGCCGGCAGGTCCGCGGCGACCGCGCCGGTCGGGAACCGCACCACGGTCGGGCCGTTGTCGACGGCTAGCGCCTCGCGCAGCTCCTCGCGCAGGGTGGCGGCGTCGCGCGGAGCGGCGATCCGCAGCCCCGGCACCACCCCGAAGACCGACATGTCCCAGATGCCGTAGTGGCTCGGCCCGTCCGGGCCGGTGATGCCCGCCCGGTCCAGCACGAAGGTCACCGGCAGCTTGTGCATCGCCACGTCCAGCAGGACCTGGTCGAAGGCGCGGTTGAGGAAGGTGGCGTAGACCGCGACCACCGGGTGCAGGCCGCCGAGCGCCAACCCGGCCGCCGAGGTGGCGGCGTGCTGCTCGGCGATGCCCACGTCGTACACCCGCTCGGGGTACTTGCGGGCCAGCTTGGCGATGCCGGTCGGCTCGGCCATCGCGGCGGTGATGCCCACCACGTCCGGCCGTTCGTCGGCGACGGCGAGCAGCTCGTCGGCGAAGACGTGCGTCCACTTCACCGACGGGGCGGCCAGCAGCGCACCGGTCTCCACGTCGAAGGCGCTGCCGGGGCCGTGCAGGCAGTCCGCCTCGTCCTCCTCGGCGGGACGGTAGCCGTAGCCCTTGCGGGTGACGGCGTGCACGATGACCGGGCCGCCGAAGTTCTTGGCCGCGCGCAGCGCCGCCTCGACCGCCGCCACGTCGTGCCCGTCCACCGGGCCCACGTACTTGATGCCGAGGTCCTCGAACATGGCCTGCGGGGCGACCGCGTCCTTGATGCCCTTCTTGACCGCGTGCAGCACCTCGTACATGGGCTTGCCGACCAGCGGGGTGGAGCCGAGGGCGTCCTTGACGGTGTCGAGGACCTTCTCGTAGCCGGGGTTGAGTCGCAGCGAGGAGAGGTGGTCGGCCAGGCCGCCGATGGTGGGCGAGTACGACCGGCCGTTGTCATTGACCACGATGACCAGCGAGTTGCCGGCGGTGGCGATGTTGTTCAGCGCCTCCCAGCACATGCCGCCGGTCAGCGCGCCGTCACCGACCACGGCCACGACGCTGCGCGCCTCACCCCGGAGGGCGTACGCCTTGGCGAGGCCGTCGGCGTAGGACAGCGCGGTGGAAGCGTGCGAATTCTCGATCAGGTCGTGCTCGCTCTCCGCCTGGCTGGGGTAGCCGGAGAGGCCACCGCGCTGGCGGAGCTTGTCGAAGCCGGCCTGACGTCCGGTAATGATCTTGTGTACGTACGCCTGGTGGCCGGTGTCGAACAGGAGCCGGTCGCGGGGTGAGTCGAAGACGCGATGCATGGCGAGCGTCAGCTCGACCACACCGAGGTTGGGCCCGACGTGCCCGCCGGTACGGGACACCTTGGTGATCAGGAAGTCCCGGATCTCGGCGGCGAGGACGTCCAGCTCCTCGCCGGACATCCGCTTGACGTCCTGCGGACCGCGAACCGTCCCCAGCAGCCGGCCGTGGTTGGCCGTGTCCTCTTCAACACTCATGACCGGAGAGTCTATCGGCCGCCCGGTACTCCGCAGCTCGGCCCGAGCCCCGGGCACCCGGACCGGGCCGGGAACTGGCAGCTACGTACCCGGTCAGGCGCCGCCAGCAGCCGGCGCGCGGTTTGCTACCGCTCGTCCGGCGGAAGCAGCAGCCCGACCTGCTCGACGTGCTGTGTCATCGGGAAGAGGTCGAAGCCCCGTAGCGCGGCCAGCCGCCAACCGAGGCCGGCGAAGGTGCGTACGTCCCGGGCGAAGGCGGCCGGGTCGCAGGCCACGTACGCGATCGCCCGCGGGCCGGCGGCGGCCAACGCGCGGACCACCGGGGCGCCGGCCCCGGAGCGCGGCGGGTCGAGCACCACCACGTCGACCGGGCCGGTGATCCGTCGGCGGGCCAGCGCGGTCTCCACCCGGGCCGACACCACCTCGACGGTGGGCAGGTCGGCGAGGTTCTTCCGGGCGGCGGCGACACCCTGCGCCGCCGCTTCGACCACTGTCACCCGGCCGGTCGCGCCGACCCGTGCGGCCAGCCCGGCGGCGAACAGCCCGGCGCCGCCGTAGAGGTCCCACGCCTTCTCGCCCGGCTGCGGGTCCAGCAACTCCAGTACGGCCGCGGAGAGGGCGTCCGCCGCGGCCGGGTGCACCTGCCAGAACGCGGACGCGGGGAGTGTCCAGTCCCGTCCGGCGGCGACCTCATGGACCTCGGTCGTCCCAATGACCGGGGTGGGCACCCCGTCCCGGATCTCGGTGACGGTCACGTCCCCGCCGGTGCTGGCGACTGTCTCCACCGCCTCGGCGGCCGGCCAGCGCGCGCCGCTGGGGGTGAGTACCGGCAGCTGCTGGATGGCCGGGTGGGCGATCCGACAGCGGTCGATCGGCACCACCTCGTGCGAGCGGTGTTTGAGCAGGCCGGCCCGGTCGGCGGCGTCGACCGCGTAACGGACCCGGGAGCGCCAGCCGAGCAGCCCGCCGGGCAGCGCCTCGACCTGGACGCCGAGCCGGTCCAGCTCGACGTCGGTCAGCCCGCCGAGGCGGACCAGCTGCTCGCGTACCACTGCGGTCTTCCAGGCCAACTGCGCGGCCGGGGCGACGTGCTGGAGGTCGCAGCCCCCGCAGGCGCCCGGCTTCGCGTACGGGCAGGGCGGCTCGACCCGGTCCGGTGAGGGCTCCAGCACGGTCACCGCGTCAGCCCGGACGAACCCCCGGTGCACCTCGGTGACCTCGGCGATGACCCGTTCACCGGGCAGCGCGTGCCGGACGAAGACCACCTGCCCGTCCACCCGGGCGACACAGTGCCCGCCGGGGGCGACCGCGTCGACGGTCAGCTCGACCCGGTCCGCCTCGGCCAGGCCCCGCTCGAAGACCGGCGAGGTGGACGACGCCGGCGAGGTGGACGACGTGCGAGGTGCCGCGGTCCGCTGACCGTCCGGCTCAGTCACGAGCGTTCCCCGTCGTTCCGCCGGCCTCGGGCTCACCCTCGCCGGACGGCGCGGAGGCCACCGGCTGGGTGGCGACCAGCGGCGGCACGGCGCTCCGCGGCCCGCGTGCCGGGGTCCTGGACAGCGTGGCGTCCATCCGGTCCAGGTTCTTGCTCGCCGTCGACGCGAGCTGCCACGGCACGCTGACCACCATCACCCCCGGTTCGAAGAGCAGCCGGCCCTTGAGGCGCAGGGCGCTCTGGTTGTGCAGCAGGTTCTCCCACCACCGGCCGACCACGTACTCCGGGATGAACACGGTGACCACGTCCCGGGGCGACTTGCGGCGGGTGGAGGCGACGAAGTCCAGGATCGGCCGGGTGATCTCCCGGTACGGCGAGTCGATCACGGTGAGCGGGATGGCCATCTCCCGACGCTCCCACTCGGCCTGAAGCTCCCGGGTGTCCGTCTCGTCCACGTTGACGGTCACCGCGGTCAGCGTGTCCGGTCGGGTGGCGCTGGCGTAGGCGATGGCCCGCAGCGTCGGCTGGTGCAGCTTGCTGACCAGCACGATCGCGTGGTTGCGGGCGGGCAGCACGGCCCGGCCTTCGTCCGGCGGGGTCAGCTCGACGGCGATCCGGTCGTAGTGCCGGCGGATGGCCAGCATCAACACGTAGATCACCGCCATCGCGGCGATCGCGATCCAGGCGCCGAGCAGGAACTTGGTGATCAGGACGATCACCAGCACCGCGCCCGTCAGGCCCGCGCCGAAGGTGTTGATGGCCCGCGACCGGTGCATCCGGCGGCGCGCCTCCGGGTCCCGCTCGGTACGCAGGTGCCGGTTCCAGTGCCGGATCATGCCGGCCTGGGAGACGGTGAACGAGACGAAGACCCCGACGATGTAGAGCTGGATGAGTCGGGTCACCTCGGCCTGGAAGCCGACGATCAGCACGATCGCGAACAGGGCGAGGAAGACGATGCCGTTGGAGAAGGCCAGCCGGTCGCCCCGGGTGTGGAACTGCCGGGGCAGATAGCGGTCCTGGGCGAGGATCGAGCCGAGCACCGGGAAGCCGTTGAACGCCGTGTTCGCGGCCAGGAAGAGGATGAGGGCGGTCATCCCGGCCACCACGTAGAGCAGGATCGACCCGGACCCGAAGACCGTCTCGCCGAGCTGGGTGGTGACCGTCTTCTGCACGTACCCCTCGGGGCCGGAGAGGATCTGGAGGCCCGGATCCTCGACGAACTGCAGGTGGGTCAGCCGGGACAGCCAGATGATCCCGACCAGCATGCTCACCGAGATGCTGCCGAGCAGCAGCAGGGTGGTGGCGGCGTTGCGGCTCTTCGGCGCCTTGAACGCCGGCACCCCGTTGGAGATCGCCTCGACCCCGGTGAGCGCGGCGGCGCCCGAGCTGAACGTCCGCAGCAGCAGGAAGATGAGCGCGAAGCCGGTCACGCTGTGCTCGGCCTGGATGACCAGGTCGGCGCTCGGCGCGCGCAGCTCGTCACCCAGCACGAAGACCCGGAACAACCCGGTGAGCAGCATCCCGCCCATCACGATGACGAAGCCGTAGGTGGGGATGGCGAACGCGGTGCCCGACTCGCGCAGACCGCGCAGGTTGACCGCGCTCAGCAGGACCACAGCGCTCACCGCGATCAGGACCTTGTGGGTGGCCACGAACGGCACCACCGAGCCCAGGTTGGCCACCCCGGAGGAGACGGACACCGCCACCGTGAGCACGTAATCGACAAGCAACGCGCTGGCCACCCCGACGCCGAACTTCGGGCCCAGGTTGACAGTGGCCACCTCGTAGTCGCCGCCACCGGACGGGTAGGCGTGCACGTTCTGCCGGTAGCTGGCCACCACCGTCAGCATGACCACGACCACGGCCAGGGCGATCCACGGCGAGAAGACGTACGCGGAGGCACCGGCGATGGAGAGGGTCAGCAGGATCTCGTCAGGCGCGTACGCGACGCTGGACAGCGCGTCGGAGGCGAACACGGGCAGCGCGATGCGCTTCGGCAGGAGGGTGTGCTGAAGCCGGTCGGACCGGAACGGTCGACCGAGAAGAAGCCGCTTCAGCAGCGAGGTGGGACTGGCCACGAACGCCAAGAGTACGACCACCACGGCGGGGGCGCGGGGGTGGGCGATCACCACTGCCCGGGACGGCGGGGTACGGTCGGTCCCCGCTCGCCGCCGGGACGTGGCAGGCTCGCACTCGAAGGCCACCGGCAGCGGAGCGGTACGCACCTTGGGAGGGACAGCGTGCACGTCGTGATCATGGGATGTGGTCGGGTCGGATCGACCCTCGCCCACAGCCTGGAGTCCCGAGGGCACTCGGTGGCGGTGATCGACCAGGACGCCGACGCCTTCCGCCGGCTCGGCCCCGACTTCGCCGGCATCACGGTGACCGGGGCCGGTTTCGACGGCGAGGTGCTCCGGCAGGCCGGCATCGAGCGCGCGGACGCCTTCGCGGCGGTGTCGAGCGGCGACAACTCCAACATCATCTCGGCCCGGCTGGCCCGCGAGACGTTCGGCGTGTCCCGGGTCGCCGCCCGCATCTACGACCAGCGCCGGGCGCAGGTCTACGAGCGGCTGGGCATCCCCACCGTGGCCACCGTGCGGTGGACGGCGGACCGGATGCTGCGACACCTGGTGCCGGAGGGCAACGTGGAGATCTTCCGCGACCCCACGAGCACCGTGTCGATCGTCGAGGTGCCCGTACACAAGGACTGGATCGGCCGACCGGTGCGGACGCTGGAGGACGCGACCGGCGCGCGGGTGGCCTACCTGATCCGCTTCGGCATCGGCACGCTGCCCACCGGCTCCACCGTCCTGCAGGAGGGTGACCAGGTGTTCATGCTGGTCAGCGATGACATCGTGGCGATTGTCACGTCGGTGGCGGCGACGCCGCCGGAAGGAGGACGCTGAGCCATGCGGGTCGCCATCGCGGGCGCGGGCAACGTGGGCCGCTCGATCGCCCAGGAGTTGATCGAAAACGGCCACCAGGTGATGCTGATCGAGCGCCAGCCCAAGATGCTGCGCCCGGACCGGGTGCCGGCCGCCGAGTGGGTGCTGGCCGACGCCTGTGAGCTGACCAGCCTGGAGGAGGCCGACGTCGCCGGGTGCGACGTGGTGGTCGCGGCGACCGGCGACGACAAGACCAACCTGGTGCTGTCGCTGCTGGCCAAGACCGAGTTCGCGGTGCCCCGCGTGGTCGCCCGGGTCAACCGGGCCGAGAACGAGTGGTTGTTCACCGAACAGTGGGGCGTGGACGTCGCGGTGAGCAAGCCGCGGGTGATGGCCGCGCTGGTCGAGGAGGCGGTCACCGTCGGCGACCTGGTCCGGCTGATGACCTTCCGGCAGGGCGAGGCGAACCTCGTCGAGATCACCCTGCCGCCGAGCGCCCCCTACGTCGGTCAGCCGATCCACGCCGTGCCGCTGCCCCGCGACTCCGCCCTGGTGGCGATCCTGCGCGGCAAGCGGGTGCTGGTGCCCAGCCCGGACGACCCGATCGAGGCCGGCGACGAGCTGATCTTCGTCTGCACGGCCGAGGTGGAGGACCAGGTCCGCGCGGTGATCCTCGGGCCGGACAGCGTCGAACGGACCCGCGGCTCACGCTGACCGGACGGGCGGCGCCGAGCGGCCCGGCCTCGCTCAGGCGCTGGGCAGCGGGGCCGGTGACTCCCGGGTGACCCGGCGCACCGTCCAGACCGTGATCAGCAACAGCAGCGCGTACGGCGGGTAGCCCAACGCCAGCCGGGCCACGCCCAGCGCGGTGTCCTGGTGGGCCAGGTAGAGCCCTGCCTGCACGCCCACCTTGGCCAGCCAGACCACACCCCAGAGCACGGTCAGCTGGGTGAAGGTGCGCACCAGCTTCGGATCGGTTCGCCACTCCGACCGGCCCTTGGCCACCAACACCGACCAGATCCAGCCCACCAGCGGCTGCCGGATCGCGGCCGAGATGAGCAGGGCGACGCCGTACCCGATGCCGTAGAGGATGCCGGGGAGGTAGAAGTCACGCTCGTCGCCGGTGCGCCACGCGATGGCCGCGCCGACCCCGACGCCGAAGAGCCCGTTGACGGCGTGCCGGATCGGCCGGCGCTGGGCCAGCCGCACCCCGGCGATCAGCACCGCGACGGAGACCGACGCGATCACCGCGGGCCGCAGCTCGCCGATGATGTTGGCGAGGACGAAGACCACGACCGGAATGCTGGACTCGACCAGCCCGCGCCAGCCGCCGAGCTGGTCGGCCATCTGCTCGGCGATGGTCGGCAGCTGCTCCTCGTCCTGAGGGTTGATCTCCGGCTGCGCCGTCCGGTCCTGTCCCGTCGTCATCGCCGGCCTTCCGTCCGCAGTGCCGTCACTTGGGCGAATCCAGCTCGTAGTAGGGGTTGTAGATGACCTTGCGGTCGTCGCGCACCGCCACCCGGCCACGGGCGGTCAGGTGCCGGCCCGGCTCGATTCCGGCGATGTGCCGTCGGCCCAGCCAGACGAGGGTGACCACGTCACTACCGTCGTACAGGTCGGCCTCGAGGGTGGGCAGATTGGTGCGCGGTGTGTAGACCACCGTGCGCAGCCGCCCGGCGACCGAGACCAGCTGACCCCGGGAGCACTGCTGGGCGGGGATCCCGCCGCACTCGGCACTCTCCCGACGCAGCTCCTGCGCGTCGATCTCGGCCTCGCTGGCGGTGAACCTCTGCAGGATGCGCCGCAGCGACACCCTGCCCTCGTCGGTCGTCATGACCTCCGCGTCACCCTCTCCACGCTCGCCGTCCCCGGCCAGCCCCGGCGACGCCGGAACCGTGCCGCCAGCGTACGCCGACGGGGCTGGTTCCGGCGGGCCGGTGCGCGCGGGTCAGACCTGACGCGGCGCGGCGGCGGCGTCGCCCGCCTCGGCCTGGGCCTGGTCGGCGACCTCCCGGGGCAGCCGCAGCGGCAGCGGCTCGCGGACCGGCTTCGCCTCCTGCCCACGGTCGACCACCAGGCCGTCCAGGCATTCGACGAGCGGCCCGGCCATGGCCGGGTCGGTGGCCACCGGGCCCTGGAACACGCCACGGACCATCCAGCGCGGCCCGTCGATTCCGACGAACCGCAGGTTCGTCGGGCCGTCCGCGGTACGCACCTGGGCATGCAGCTCCGGGCCGTACTCGCCGGCGACCTCCTGCGCGCTCGCGCCGTCGCTGAGCAGCGACTGCCGGATCTCCTCGCGCACCTCGTCCCAGATCCCCTCGGACCGGGGGGCGGCGAAGACGCCCAACTGGAGCGCGTTGTCGCCGTGCACCAGCACCACCTGCTGGACCACGCCCTGCGGGTCGGCCTGCACCCGTACCTCGACGTCGGCAATCGCCGGAATGTGCAGGCTGCCCAGATCGAGTCGCTGCACGTCGTCGTAGCTCTCGGAGATGTCGTACGGGCCGCGCTCCAGCGCCGGCGCCGCATCGCCCTGGTCCGGGATCTGGGTGGCCCGCTCGTCACGGGTCTGCCGCTCGGCATCGGCCCGCTTTCGGGAGAAGATCACTGCGCCTGCCCTCCGCTGTTCACACTCACCCTGCCACCTCTTCCGTCTGCCCGCGGCCCGGCTCGTTCGGCCGCCGCTCGACCCGGTCCCGGCCCGTCGGCGACGGCACCAGCCCGGCGTGCCCACCGGTGGACCCGTGCCCACCGGTCCCGCGCCGGGACGCGGGCAGCTCGACCACCGGCTCGAACCGCGCCCGTGCGACCTGCTGGACCACGAGCTGCGCGATCCGGTCGCCGCGGGAGATCTTCGCCGGCACATCCCGATCATGATTGATCAGGTTGACCAGGATCTCACCCCGGTAGCCGGCGTCGACCGTACCGGGCGCGTTGAGCACCGTCACGCCGAGCCTGGCGGCCAGACCGGAGCGGGGATGGACCAGGCCCACGTACCCCTCCGGCAGCGCGATGGCCACGCCGGTGGGCACCAGGGCCCGGCCGCCGGGGGGCAGCTCCACGTCCGCGGCCGCCACCAGGTCGGCCCCGGCATCGCCGGGATGGGCGTACGTGGGCAGCGGCAGCTCGGGGTCGAGCAGCTGTACGAGCACGGGTACGACGTCGGTCACAGGTCCCCTCTTCCGTCCGGTTCGCGGGGTGACCCTGCCATCCTGCCGGTTCGTCGAGCCGCCGTGCGCCGTACCCTCGCAGGAGTGAGCATGTCGCCCTCCCCGTCCGCTGATCAGCCGCCGGTCTTCGCCCGCTCGGCGTACCGCGAACGGCTGGATCTGCCCTGGTGGCTGTGGATCACCGGGCTGGTGGCCGCCGCGTTGCTGGCCGTCGAGATCTGGATGGGTGGCTCCGGCGCCCGCGCCTGGCTGCCGTTCGCCGTGCTGTTGCCGCTCACCGTGGCCGGGTTGTGGTGGCTGGGCCGGATCCGGGTCGAGGTGGCCGACTCCGAGCTGCGGGTGGACGACGCCCGGCTGCCGGTGCGTTTCGTGGCCGACGTGGTGCCGCTGGACGTGGCCGGCCGACGTGAGGTGCTCGGCGTGGGCGCGGACCCGCTCGCCTTCGTGGTGCAGCGACCGTGGATCGGCGGCGCGGTGCAGGTGATTCTCGACGACCCCGCGGATCCGACCCCGTTCTGGGTGGTGAGCACCCGCCACCCGGTCGAGCTGGCCGAGGCGGTGCTGACCGCGCGGGACGCCCTGGCGGCGTCCCACCCGACGACGGGCGACCCGGCTGAGCTGAGGCCGCCGGTCCGCTGAGGCCGCCGGCCGACGGCAACGGCCCGCTGAGGCTGCTCGCCGACGGCAACGGCCCGCTCAGGTGCCGGTCGGCGGGCCCGGAAGGGCGGTCGGGGGCGCGGGCCGGGCGATGCCCCGCCGACGCAGGTCCACCTGGAGTTGGTCGGCCATCTGCTGGGTGGCCCGGCGGTTGAGGAAGCTGGCGACCGCCGCGCCGGTCAGGAACGGCCCGAGGGTGGTGAGGTTGCGGCCGAAACGCCGCAGCAGCATGTCCCGCAGTTCCTTGCGGGCGGCGGTGCCGAGCACCGCTCCCACGCCCACGCCGGGCACCATCGGGTTGACGCCGCGCTGAGTGGCCCAGGAATGCACCAGGGCGACCGCCCGTTGGCTGCCGCCGTCCGGTAGCGCCACACCGTGGATCTCGTGCAGCTCGCCGACCAGCTTCAGCTCCACCGCCACCACGGCCACGGTCTCGGCGGCGAGCAGCACCGGCGCGGAGAGCAGAGTCGGGGCCACCGTCCACTCGACGGCGGCGACGCCCCCACCGGCGGCGCCGATCGCGGCGGTGGTCCTGGACGCGTTGCGGATGAGCCGGTCGGCCAGGGCGGCGTCGTCCAGACCAGGGAAGTGCCGGCGCAGAGTGTCCAGGTCCCGCACCGGCACGTGCGGGGCGATCTCGGTGACGGTGTCGACCATCCACCGCACCGCGGCGCGGGGCTTGAACAGGTCGGAGATGCCACGCGCCCGGGCCTGCCCGACCATCCGGGTCAGCAGTTGGCGGCGGCGGGCCGGTTCGATGTCGTCCGCGGTCAACGCCGCGACGGTGGCACCGAGGTCATCCGTGCCACTGCTGGCGCTCAGGCCATCCGTGCCACTGCTGGCACCGAGGTCATCCGTGCCACTGCTGGCGCTCAGGCCGTCCGTGCCGCCATCGGTGGTGCCGCCTCGATCGCTCATCGGACCTCCCGGTGCTGTGGCTACCCGCTACGAGTCAAACAGGTACCCACCACCGCCGCATGCCTACACCGGAGCGGCGGCCCCGTTCAGGAGGCCGCCGCTGGTGTCGTGGCTGTCAGACGCACTCGCGGCAGATCAGCTCGCCGTTACGCTCGACCGCCAGCTGGCTACGGTGGTGGACCAGGAAGCAGCGGGCGCACCGGAACTCGTCCTGCTGCATCGGAAGCACCTTGACCGTGAGCTCCTCGTCGGCCAGATCGGCACCGGGCAGCTCAAAGCTCTCAGCCACCTCGGCCTCGTCGACGTCCACCGCGCCCGACTGTGAGTCGACGCGCCGTGCCTTGAGCTCTTCCAGGCTGTCCTCGCCGAGGTCGACCTCGTCGCGACGCGGGGCGTCGTAGTCGGTGGCCATCGGTTTCACTCTCCCATATCGATGTTGTCGCTTCCGGTTGTAACGCCGGACGACGCTGTTTCGGTTCCGCTGGCCGGCCACCACTTGTGTCGGGCACCCGACCCGAGGACCGAACGGGTCGAGCTCGCTGGGGTGACTCCCCTGCGAGCGCGGAACCTTACCCCCCCTTGGGCGAGGCATGTATACCGCCCTTGCGGCTGAGATGTACGCCCCCGCACGCGAAGTTGTTCCCAATGTGATTCAGGCGACACGAAGATAGGGGTAGTAGTACCCGGTTCGCGGTCGGCGCGCCGGCATGTCGGGCTGTTTCCACGCGACGGCCGGACAACCGTTAACCTCAGCGGCGTATTCGACGGCCGGCGGCCTGAGCGATCGTTTCCGGCCGCCACCACCCACCTGAGGTCCGGGGAGTGCCCTGATGAGTTTTGCGCGCGTGCGAGCACTCGTCGTCGTCGGCCTGCTGGCGATCATCGCCCTGGTCTTCGTCGTCGTGGCCGTGGTCCGCGACAGCCAGGGCAACGCGGGCACCGCGGCGGGTTGCCCCGAGGGCTGGCCGCTGGCGGACCTGACTCTGCGCGAGCGCAAGGACGTCAAGATCAACGTTTTCAATGCCACCGATCAGCCCGGCCTCGCCCACACCGTCGCTGACGAGTTCAGCAACCGGCAGTTCCAGGTCAAGAAAACCGGGAACGAGAAGAAGGTCGACAGCGTGGCGGTGCTGCGGTACGGCCCGAAGGGCGTCGGTTCCGCGCACCTGCTCCAGGCGTACTTCCTCAACAACGCCGTGCCTGCCTACGACCCGAAGCGCACCGACGACACCGTGGACGTGGTGCTCGGCAACCGCTTCCAGCAGCTCGCCACCACGACCGAGGTCAACCAGTCGCTCGGTGACTCGGGCCCGCCGGAGGCACCCAAGGGCTCCTGCCCGTCCCCGCCCGCCAAGTAAGGCGGTAACCGGGCAGGGTCACCCGGTCAGGGCCCACCGGCGGCGTCCAGCGCGGCCAACCGATCGTGCAGCGGCGCGAAGAGCGCGGGCGGGGCCGCGACCACCAGGTCCGGCCCCGGCGGCCGACCGGCCAGGCCGGCGACCAGCACCCCCGCCTCGGCGGCCACCAGCCCGCCCGCCGCCAGGTCCCAGGCCGCAAGACCCTTCTCGAAGTACGCGTCGAGCCGCCCCTCGGCGACCAGGCAGAGGTCCAGCGCGGCGGCGCCGAGCCGGCGGATGTCCCGTACGTGCGCGATCAGCCCGGCCACCACCTGCGCCTGGTGTGCCCGGCGGGCGGCGTCGTAGCCGAAGCCGGTGCCGACCAGTGCCTGCCCCAGGTCAACCTCGCCGGAGCAGCGCAGCCGGACACCGTCGCGCCAGGCCCCGCCGCCGGCCGTGGCGGTCCACTGCTCGCCGGTGCTCACGTTGCGCACCACGCCGGCGACCACCACCCCGTCCACCTCGGCGGCCAGCGAGACCGCGCAGTGCGGCAGCCCGTACAGGTAGTTGACCGTGCCGTCGATCGGGTCGACGATCCAGCGCACCCCGCTGCGCGGCGCACGGGCGGCCTCCTCGCCGTACTCCTCGCCGAGCACCGAGTCGTCCGGGCGCAGCGCGGCCAGCGCGTCGAGGATCTGCCGCTCCACCGCCCGGTCGGCGGCGGTGACCACGTCGGTGACGGTGCTCTTGGTGGCGGCGACGACCACCCCCTCGGCGCGCATCCGGTACGCGGTGTCCGCCGCGTCCCGAGCCACCTCCACCGCGATGGTCAGCAGCTCCGACGGGCTCGTCGCCGAGTTGGTCATGATTCGCCTCTTTCCGCACTCCGGGTGGATGTGGATGGGTGCAACTACCGACCCGGCTTCCGAAGATCATCGTTCCCGACGCCGCGCGACGGCGCCAGACCAGGATCTTTGGTCGGCGGGGCAACCGACACCGCCCGCGGCTTGAGGGGCCAACCTCGGCGAATATGCCCTTTCGGGTTGGTAATGTCGCTTAAGTGCTTACCGCCCCGTCCGCGCTCAGCGCACAACCGTTGCCCAACCGCGACCTGGTGGGGTCGCCACCGGCCGGACCGGCGGCGACCTCGGTGCCCCGTACGCGCGCCCTGGCAACCGCCACGCTGACCTGGTACTGGCTGCTCAAACGGCAGTTCGGACACGATCTGGGCGCCGCCGGGCCCGACGACGGGAACGCTTCGACGGCCGCGCGGCTATCATTGCCACAAAGTCCACATCTCCGCCGCACTCACGGTCCCCACCGGCGGTACGCGGTGCGGAGCAGGATGATCGCCGCAGACGGCGTTACAATTCACCCCTGCCCACGCGGCACGGACCGCCGACCACCGGCCGGGCCGTGACACGAGGGTCCCTCAACCACATCGCCCGGCACGGTAACCCTCGCTGCGCTGGACGAACCCGCCGTGCCCGCTCTTCGCCTCCGGAAGGTCATTCGTGACAGAACCCCGCCAGCCCGGCGCCGACGTTCGCTCGCTCACCGACACCCTGATCGCCCACGCGCAGAGCGCCGGTGGTCAGCTCACGTCGGCTCAGCTCGCGCGCACCGTCGAGTCCGCCGAGGTGACTCCGGCCCAGGCCAAGAAGATCCTGCGGGCGCTCTCCGAGGCGGGAGTGACAGTCGTGGTGGACGGCTCGGCGAGCACCCGTCGCCGCGTCTCCGCGGCCCGCTCGACCACCCCGGCGTCCCGGGCCACCACCGCCAAGACCACCAAGAAGGCGGCTGCGCCGGCCCCGAAGCAGGCGCCCGCCGCCGACGACGCCCCATCGGCGCCGGCCCCCCGCAAGGTCGCCGCCCGCAAGGCCACCGGCACCGCCGCCGAGGCTGCCGGAGCGGCACCGGCGAAGGCGACCCGGTCGACCCGAGCCACCAAGGCGACAGTGGCCGCGGCCGCCGGAGCCAAGCCGACCAAGGCTGCCGGCAAGGCCAAGGGCGAGGGCGCCGAGGGCGACATCGACCCGGAGGAGCTGGCCGCCGCGATCGAGGACGTGGTGGTCGAGGAGCCGGCCGAGCTGGCCCAGGCCGCCGAGACCGACGCGGCCGCCTCGGCGACCGACAACGACTTCGAGTGGGACGACGAGGAGTCCGAGGCCCTCAAGCAGGCGCGACGCGACGCCGAGCTGACCGCCTCCGCCGACTCCGTCCGGGCGTACCTCAAGCAGATCGGCAAGGTTCCACTGCTCAACGCCGAGCAGGAGGTGGAGCTGGCCAAGCGGATCGAGGCCGGCCTCTACGCCGCCGAGCGGCTGCGGGCTGCCGACGAGGGCGAGGAGAAGCTAGTCCGGGAGATGGTCCGTGATCTGGGCTGGATCTCCCGGGACGGCGAGCGGGCCAAGAACCACCTCCTGGAGGCGAACCTCCGACTGGTGGTGTCGCTGGCCAAGCGCTACACCGGCCGTGGCATGGCCTTCCTCGACCTGATCCAGGAGGGCAACCTCGGTCTGATCCGGGCCGTGGAGAAGTTCGACTACACCAAGGGCTACAAGTTCTCCACGTACGCCACCTGGTGGATCCGGCAGGCCATCACCCGCGCCATGGCCGACCAGGCCCGCACCATCCGCATCCCGGTGCACATGGTCGAGGTCATCAACAAACTCGGCCGCATACAGCGTGAGCTGCTCCAGGACCTGGGCCGCGAGCCCACCCCGGAGGAGCTGGCCAAGGAGATGGACATCACACCCGAGAAGGTGCTGGAGATCCAGCAGTACGCTCGGGAGCCCATCTCACTGGACCAGACCATCGGCGACGAGGGCGACAGCCAGCTCGGCGATTTCATCGAGGACTCCGAGGCCGTGGTCGCGGTCGACGCGGTCTCGTTCTCGCTGCTGCAGGACCAGCTCCAGCAGGTGCTGCAGACGCTCTCCGAGCGTGAGGCGGGTGTGGTACGCCTGCGCTTCGGCCTGACCGACGGCCAGCCTCGGACGCTCGACGAGATCGGCCAGGTCTACGGGGTGACCCGGGAGCGGATCCGGCAGATCGAGTCCAAGACGATGTCCAAGCTGCGTCACCCGTCCCGGTCGCAGGTCCTCCGGGATTATCTGGACTGAGCGGGTTTAGTCAACAGAACGTGTCCTTTTGACCACCTGGTGTGCAACACCAGATGGTGATCGTCCGGATGCACGAATGTGATCGTTGACGTGGCACCCTGGGTGCACGGCACACTGTCCCTTCCAGGTGTGACCTCGGTCCCCCGCGGGCACACAGGGAAGGCAGTGCCTAGTAAGGGTGTTGCACGATAGGTGAGCAACGACCGAAGAGATTGTTCATCGGTGACGACCAGAGGAGGAAGGCGATGACCCCGACCCTCACGCCGCCGCCCGAGACGGTGGCGCCCCCAGCCGCCGATGAACGGTGCGACCGCTGCAATGCTGCCGGGAAGCTCCGGATCACTCTGGCGGGTGGGAGCGAGCTGGTGTTCTGCGGGCACCACGCGAACAAGTACGCGGAGGATCTCGTGAAGATCACCGAGCGGTTCGCAACGGAGCCCGATTTCAGCTGGCGTGGCGCCGATTTGATGGCGAACTAAATCCGCAAACCGACATAGCCGGGGGGGGGGGCCCCCCGGGGGGCGGCGGGCGGGGGTTTTGATTGTTAGAGGCCCCCGCC
>NZ_JBEXHP010000073.1:0-29592 GCF_040607895.1 Micromonospora sp. NPDC005220 | reverse complement strand
CCTTTCAACGTTGTTTTCATGGGTTGCGGCCGTTTGGGCGTCGCCGACCCCCCCCGGGCCGCCGCCGCCCGCTTCTGCTTGGTGATCGCCGGGCGGACGCCCGGCGCCGCGGCCGCCGCCACCGCCGGCGTTCCGGGTGCCTTCGCCGCCGACATCCGCGTCGTCCTCGAACGGGCCTCGCTGGTCGTGCTCGCCGTTCCGCTCGGTGCGGCCCGCCGCGTGCTCACCGAGACCTCGGTGCCGGGCCGGGGCCGTCCGCTCCTGGACGTCACCAATCCGGCCCTCGGGGGTGAGGAGGTGCCGCCCGATTCGTCGGGCGCCCACCTGATCGCAGCGGTGGCACCTGGTTGGCACGTCATCAAGGCACTGAACACCGTGCCCGCGGTCATGGTCGGCGAGCCCCTCTGCGGAGGGCTGCCGGTCTCCCTGCCGCTGGCTGGCGACGACGCCGGGGCCAAGGCGATCACCGGTGCGCTGCTGTCCCGGCTCGGCTTCGTGCCGCTCGACGTCGGCGGGCTCGAACACGCCCGGGAGCTTGAGTCGCTCGCCATGCTCCTCCAGGCCGTCAACCAGCGTCACGGCGTGCACGGGCGGATCGGGCTGCACATCTGCGGACCGGACGGCCCCGTGCCATCGCTCCACACACCCGCGGCGCCGGGTGTGCGTCTCCCGTAACCGTTCACGCACCGAGGAGGAAACCATGTCCGTAACCGACCCGGGAACAGTCCCGGCAGTCACCGTCGGAGCGGAACCAGAGGGCCGCACCGCCACAGCAGTCGGCCTCGCCGCGGCGGGCGCGGTGGCCGGCGTGCTGCTCGCGGTCGCCTGGTCGTTCACCTTTGTCGATTCGGTGATCGGCGACACCGTCGCCAACTCGCTGCTGGGCCACGACGCGAAGGCGACGGCGATCGGCGGCTCCGTCGCCGGGCTCGCCTTCGCATTCGTGTCCGGCCTCGCAGGCACGTTCACCGCCTGCAACGTCGCCGCGTTCGGGATGGTCCCCCAGGTCACGAGGGAGACGACAGCGTCCGGACTGCGCGGACTGCTCGCCCCGCTGGGCTGGCTCACACTCGGCAGCATGGCGGTCGCGCTTACCTACGGCGCCGTGGGCGTGCTGCTCGGGGACCGCCTGCCACAGCTCTCCACCGCGACCACGGCCGGCGGCGTGCCGGTGCGGCTCGTGCAGGCGTCGGTCGTCTTCGGGGTGGCCGGGTTGGCCCTGCTCTACCTCGGCCTGGCGGCGTTGAAACTGGTTCCCGACCCGTTCGCCGGCCGGCCGCGGGCACGCCTGGTCGCACTGGGCGTCATCATCGGCGCTTTCCTGATCGGCCGCCCGTTCCCGCTGTTCCACAAGCTCTTCCTCTACGCGGTCGCCGACCAGAACCCGGCGTACGGCGCGGCCGTCTTCGGCCTGCAGACGCTCGGCAACCTGCTGGTGATGGTCCTCGTCGTGGTGATCGCGTCGAAGCTGACCAGCGGGCGGCTGCTGAACGCCCCGAGCCGGCGCGCCGCCGAGCTGTCGGGCATCGCGCTGGTGCTCGTCGGCGTGTTCCTCATCGTCTACTGGGACGTGCGTGTGCCGGCGATCTTCGGCGTGGGCTGGTTCCCGACCGCTCCCTGGAACTGAGCCGTCCCGCTCCCGGCGGTTACTACCCCCCGTCGTTGAGGCTGGAGACGCAGTCGCCCATCGTGCAGGTCGCCTGCTGAGGCGGCCGCACGGATGAACCGGCCGACCGCCGCAGGGCCAGTGGCGGTCGGCCGGCTACGCCCGGCCTCGTCATGCCTCCCGCAGCCGGTCGGCGAACGTCCAGGACAGGCTTGGCTTGCCGACCTGACGGCGCAGGACCGCGACCTTGGGCAGGTCCCGGATCGAGTCGTGGTAGGCGGCGACCCATTCGACAGCGCGGAATAGTTGGGACCGCGTCCCGGCATTCGTCCGCGACCACCTACTCTTCGGCTCCCCAGTCGACGACCAGCCAGGCGTCCTCGATCGGCTTGCCGCCGTCGGATACGCGTACCGACCAGTCGCCGTCGAAGAGCGGGGTGGGGGCCTTGGTCAACGCCGTACCCTTCAGGTCTCCGAGGTAGCTGCCGAGGTTGTCGGTGCTGTCCGCCGGGTTGCCGGTCGGCGCTGCGACTCTCACGTCGCCCCCGGCGCGGACGATGAGGCGGGCGCCCCGGACCGCGGCCGCGCCGTCGAGCGACCTGCTCCAGTACGGGAAGTGCCGCGGCGTCAGGCGGAGCCGCAGCGGCCTCGCCCCGTCCACCGCCGGTGCGGTCTGGAATGCCGACCACGCGTCGGGGAAGTCGTACCGCAGTGAGAAGAGGCGTTGCGACCCGACCGCCTGCGCGGCGGCGATGCGGTCCTTGAGGTCGGCGATGGCCTGGCCGCGCAGCACCTCGCCGCCTTCCCTGGCGGTGTAGCGGATGTGCAGCAGGACGTCGCTGATCGTGTCGTAGTCGAAGGAGGTCGGTTCGCCGGCGCTGGGGTTGGCCGGCAACTGGAGCTGCCAGGTGCTGATCACGCCGGAGTGCTCGAACGGCAGATACCGCTCGTCGCGCAGGTTCGCCTCGAACAGGCCGGCGTCATTCTGTCCGGAACTGGTGACGACCGCCTGGGTGCTGCCGTAGTAGTCGGAGAACCGGGGGTCGTCGCCCTCCATCCGGGCGTACCCGGAGTCCCCCGGCACCGGTGTGGTCCGGATGCTGCTGCGTTGCAGGGTGAGGGTGCAGTTCACCGAGGCGTACGGACCGGTCACGCACGGGACGGTGACCGCGACGCTCTTGATGCGACGGAAGTAGTGGCTCGGTCCGTCCACGTTGAACAGGGCCTCGTCCAGTACCACCGTGCAGCGCCCGGTGGTACGCAGCTCGATCAGCGCGAGCGGGTTCACCTGGAGCAGGCTGACGTGCTTCGTCAGCTCGTACTCCCGGCGGTTCAGCTCCAGGTACGCCAGGTCCATCCGCTTCAGATCGAGCAGCAGCCGCTCGCCGGCCAGCAGCCCTTCCTTGCCGGAGAGGTAGCTGGTGCCGAGGAAACGCAGGCCGGAGTCGCCCAGTTCGCGCTGGAGTGCCCGCTCGGCCTTCTTCGCCAGGTCGAAGGCGAACTGGGCCGCCTGGGCGCCCAGGCCCCTGGCCTCCCGCTTGTACCAGGTGTAGAACGCCTTGTTGCTGACCTTCCCGGTCCGGTCGGTGCCGGACTCGTTGAGGAAGCGTTCCGTCTCGGCGGCCTGCTCCATCTGCTTGCGATGGTTTCTCAGCTCCAGGTCGGCGATGGCCTCGCGGATCTGCGCGGCGCGCAGTTGTTTGACGATCTGGTTGATGTCCAGCGCGGCGAGGTTGCTCTGCAGCGCCCACTCCTGCTCGCGCCGGGCGAACCCGTCGATCCGAGCGGCCCGCCGGGCCTCGAAGTTGAGCCGGTCGGCGATCCCGTGGGCGGCGCCGGCGGCGGCCTGGATGCCGCTCGCCACGTTCTGGCCGCCGAAGTTGGTGGCACCACCCATGCCCCAGGGTTCGGCGCTGACCTCGAACTGCGGCACCACGGCGGCGATCGACGAGGCCACGCCGAGCACGCTGCCGATGTCCGTGGCTATCTGGGCGGCCTCCAGCATCAGCGTTTCGCGTACCTCGTGCGAGCTGAGGATCCGGCCGCCGGCCAGGGCGCCGGCCACCTGGGCGAAGACGTCGGTGGCGATGTCCACGTCGACCTGCCGCAACTGCACCGCCAGTTCCGAGGCGGTGAGCCTCAGCTTGACGAGGCCGTCGACGTCCAGTTCGGCCAGCTCGGGCACCGCCTTCGCCACGTCCTCGGCCGACCTGCCGAGCTGTCGCTCGTAGAAGGCGTAGCGGTGCTCGGCCACGGTCAGCGACTGCTCCAGTGCCTCCCGGGCCTTGCCGGCCTCCTGCAACTGGCCGTACCGGACCTGCTCGATCATCCCCAGCAGGGTGCGTTCGTGCCGGGCGCGCAGCAGCGCCAGCGTCTCGCCGTCCTCCTTCTCGATGGCGGCCAGCAGGTTCGCGCCGAGGCTCTTCACCTCCTGCGCCAGCTCGGCGGCCTTCTGCGCCAGCACCTGGTAACGGACCAGCGGCAGCGGCTGGTTCAGGCCGTTGACCACGCTTGCCACGTCCAGGCCGGATGCGGCGGCGCGGGCCAGCAGCGCCGGGTCGATCGGCGGGTCGAAGAGCGCCAACTGCCGGAATACGCCCTGCAGGTTCAGGCTGTTCCGAATCTTGAATACGCGATCCGCGACCGTGTCCCAGTAGCCCATCAGCTTGTCGTTGCGGGGAACGCTGAAATACAGCGCCTTGCCGAGCGCGCGG
This sequence comes from Micromonospora sp. NPDC005220, assembly GCF_040607895.1. Lineage (NCBI taxonomy): Bacteria > Bacillati > Actinomycetota > Actinomycetes > Micromonosporales > Micromonosporaceae > Micromonospora > Micromonospora sp. NPDC005220. Next base: position 25,272 of record NZ_JBEXHP010000073.1, on the reverse strand, counting down.
ACCATCGCGGCCTGCGGGTCGGCGCTCGTGGACTGGTCGGCCGGCAGCGGCATGAGGTCGAATGCCACCTCGGCCTCGACGTCGCGCAGGACGGTGCCGAACTTGTGCAGATCCTTGCGGAGGTTCGCGTACGTCTGCGGTTTGGTCGTGCCCTTGGTCGGGACCGCCTGCGGGCGCGGCCCGAGGATGGACGCGGCCAGCAGATACAGGTTGAGCGCCTCGTCCACGGTTTCGCCGCTGTCCTGGGCGAACAGCCAGTCGCCCCAGCCGATCAGGTTGTCCAGGTAGAGCATCACCGACTTGTACATGTACGCCTGCTGCCGGAACCGGGCGATGACGTGCGGCCGGAACGGCTCGCGCTGCCACGCGTCGATGCTGTCGGCCGTCTCCTCCCGCAACGCCGGGTCGGCGCCGGTGGCCAGGTTGACCAGCAACTGTTCGACCTTTTTGACGTCGGTGCTCTGGAACGGCCGGACCTTCCAGAACCGCTCGGGCGCCGGACCGTCGCTGTCGTCGGTCGGGTCGAAGATGTAGTGCAGCCATTGCTGCGCCTCGGCGAAGTGCTGGTTCTTCATCAGGTGCGTGGCCATCATGAGCGGCACGTGGAAGAACAGCTCCCAGTTGTAGACCGCGTACGCGCCGCCGCTGCGGAAGTCCAGGTCGCGCACCGGTCGGGGCCGTTCCACCAGCGAAGTCGGGCCAAAGCGGCTCATCAGGTCGTGGTACAACGCCGGCACCGGCAGGCTGTCCCGCAGGGTGGCGGCCGTGCCGGCGGCGAGCCCGAACTCGGTGAACCGGGCGACCAGCACGCGGGTACCCGCGGGCAGCGTGCCGGTCTGGCCGTTGAACAGGATGACCGTGGTGGCGGCCCGGCACGCCACGGCCGCGTCGGCGGGCAGGAAGGCCTGCTGGGCGGCGAGCGTGATCGCGCTGCCCGGTGGTGGAGTGGGCCGCAGACCGTTGACCAGTACGGCACGCATGCCGTCCGGTGCGGCGACGGCGGCCGGGGCCGCCGCGCGGACCTGCATCGACTCGGCCAGTCCGATGGTGCTGCCGTCGCCGAGCGTCGCGGTGGTGGCGGCGAGCAGCACCAGCCGGGTGCCGGTGGGTACGGACAGGGCCGCGTTCGCACCGAGGGTGATCTCGACGCTTTCCGGCAGCGACCCGCCGCCGGGAAGGTACTCGGTGTCCGCGGACTGCAGGCCGCGTACGCCCTGCCGGATCAGGCGCTGCACCAGGCTGCCGACGTACGGATGGGCGTGCAGCGAGGCCCGGTAGCTGACGTCGCGTTCCTGCACGACGAAGTACTTCTGCTCGCGGGTTTCGACGTACCGCTTGATCGACGCGTACAGCGAGCGGTCCAGGGCGCCGTGCATGACGGCGTACTCCTGCATGGTGGAGTTCTGCATGATGGCGCTCCTGATCTCAGCGGACCGGGCCGGCGGGGCCCCGGACGCCGGTCGTGCCGAAGGTGGAGAGGCCGGCGGTGGTCTCCGCGAGCGCGGGGTTGACGCCGCCGGCGCCGACGATGGTGAGTACGGCCGGACCCTTGGCCAGGCCCGCGGTCGAACCCGCACCCTTGAGCACGACGGTCTGCCCGGCCGCGACAGCGCTGCCGGTGGTGACGGTGACGATGACGTCGTCGGCGCGCGCGGTGGAGAGTTCGCCGGTGGTCAGGATCTGCACGCCGGCCCTGCCGCTCGCTCCGACGACGACACCGTCGAAGGTGAGCGCGGTGGCCGGGTTGGCCAGCCAGTCCAGGCTGTCGACCCGCTCGATGACCGAATCCGGATGGATGGTGATCGGCGGGTTGACGACGGGATCGATGGCGATCTTGTGGGGCGGCACCTCGAACTGCGGCTTGACGTACCTCCACCACGTGTCGTCCTCGAGCCAGGCCGGCCCGGTCCCGCCCGGCACCGGGGTCCGGGTGACCCACTCCTGCCACTCCTCGACGGTCCGCTCGACCACCTGCGGCTCCAGGAACAGCGTGGTCGAGGCATCCTGGAAGAACACCGGCTTCATCAGCGCCTCGATCTCGCCGATGCCGGCCTCCAGCGCGGCGCGGACCGCGCCCGGGTTCCCCGCATCCTCGTACGCGTCGGCGGGCACGCCCACCGTGATGGTGTTGTTGGCCGGCAGGAGCAGGAAGTCGTTCGTGGTGTCCAGGATCTTCAGAGTGATCGGCTGGTCCGGGGTCGGCTCCGAGCTGATCCGGGTACGGACGCTGACGCTCAGGTTCCCGCTTCCGGTGTACCGGGTAGCCCGTTGCGAGGCGTCAGCGGTGCTGACCACGAACGGGTTCGCCGGGCGGGGCTTGACCGCGCGCGGCTCCACCGGGCTGTTCCGGCCGGCCAGGTAGAACGCCTTGCCGATCGGGTTGCCCAGGGAGATGTACACGCCGGCCGCGGCCGTCTTGGCCAGCGTCTCCTCGTCCGGATCCGGGTCGGGCACCACGGTGACGTGCACCGGCGTGGTGGCCGGGGTGAAGGTCGCGGGCACGGCGACCCGGATCTTCTGCGCCGCCGGCCCGGCGTACTCGGTGGACTCGGGCACCGTCCACACACCGTCGAGCCGCTCGGTCCAGTGCAACTGGGCCTCGATCACTCGCTGCACCCCGGGCAGCGGAATCAATTTGCTGGTGTCCACGCTGGTGTTCGAGCCGCCGCTCGCCTCCCCCTGTTCCATGAAGGTCACCCAGAACAGGTACAGCCGGTCGCGCCAGAACACCGGCACCACGTGATCGCCCTCGATCGAGGCCGAGATCGGCTCCCACGGCGTCCACATCCGGTTCGCGTACGTCCGGTGGAAGTACTTGTGCGGCACGCCGAACGTCCGGCCGATCACATGCAGGGTGTTGCGCGCGAAGTCGGGTTTGTCCTCCAGGTGCATGGCGACAATGTCGAGCCGGGCCAGTTCCTCCAGCTTGCGCAGGTAGTCGAGGAAGGCGTCCTCGACCGTGTCGGCCGAGACGTCGTCCGCCAGCAGCTTCCCCTCGATCTCGGTGAACAGGAACGACTTGTCGTCCCGGAACTCGGGCTCCAGCCAGTTCTCCGGGAACAGGAAGATCTTCCGGTTGGCCTCCCAGACCCGGTACCGCTTCAGCCACGGCCACTGGTCGCTGTTCACGATCGCCGACGGGTGGACCTGCGGTTCCTGGTTGAGCAGGCACCGCTGCACGAACAGTTGCACGGTCGAGATGGCCATCCGGATCCGGGAGGTCTGCACCACCGGTTCCATACCGGGGTCGATCAGGAAGTACTCGTAGAGCTGTTCCTGGCGGGTGAAGCCGTGCCGGCGCATCACGTACGCGACGAGGGCGTCCCGCTGCCGCTTGCGAAGGCCGTCGAAGATCGGCTGGGCGACCCGCAGCCAGGTGGCCTCGTCGTAGCCCGACTTGACGATGTCGCGTAGCCCACGGGCGATGTCGAAGCGGCGGGTGTCCGCCGGGCCGGTGTCCGGCGTGAGGATGCCGGTCCATTCGCGCAGCTTCGCGGCGGGCGCGCCGAGCCGTTCGACGAGCCACAACGCCCGCCACAGTGCGCGGACCGGTTCGTCGTTGCGGAAGGCGGGCGTGGTGAACAGCACCGCCGCGGTGGCGGCGACCACGTCGGGATCCCGCCGGGTGAGCGCGGCGAGCAGCGGGTAGACGCCGTCGGCCAGCCGGTCCGCGGAGTCGACGGCGTCGGCCTCGAAGACCGCGATGAGGTCGTCGGTGGGCGCGGCGATCTCGGCCTTGAGAGCGGCATACCGGCCCAGGCGGTGCAGCGCGGCGAACCGGCGGCGGGCGGCCTGCCGGTCGGCTGGCGTGTTGCCGATCGGGGCGGTGGGCAGGGTGCTGAGGTCGACGTCTCCCCAGTTTGCGGGGTGCGTGAGCAGGTACCGGGTCTCCCGCTCGGTGAGCCCCAGGGTGCCGATCACCTGCAACGCGCTGCCGAGCAGTTCGTACGCCCGCGCCGCCGCGTCCAGCGCCGCCGCGCCGTACAGGGCGAACTGGTTCAGTGGCCCCTTGGCGGTGCGCTCCCCCTGCACCAGCAGCCGGGCGGTGCCGCCGGACAGGCCGACGGCGAGGCTGAACCGGTACGCGACGCCGGCGGTGAGCGTGACGAACTGCGCGGCCCCGGCGCCCAGTTCGGTGTCGGGTCCGGCTGCGGTGCCGGAGAGGAAGACCGGGTCGGCGAGGTGCGGCAGGCGCAGCGTCCCGGTCGCTCCGGCGTGGCTGAGCTGGAGGTAGAAGCGGTACGTGCCGGTGGCCGGCACCACCAGATACCCGTCGAACCGGGCGCTGCCCGCGGCCGGGGCGCCGGACGGGCGCAGCGCGGTGTCCGCCGAGGCGAGCCGGTACGTACCCTGGGCCGCGCCGGTGCCGTCCGGGCTGGCGTAGAACGTGGCGTCGATGCCCGCGCCGGCGGCGCTCGCGAACACCGGCAGCAGCGGTGCCCGGTCCGGTGCCACGCTCAGCAGCCGCTCGTCGGTGAGCAGCGCCGTCACCGTACCGGGGTCGGCGTCGGCCCGCGCGGCCAGCGTGCCGGTGATGTGGTCGCGGATCAACCGGCGCCGCAGCACGCTCAGGAACGCCTCGGCTACCCGGACCCGGCGGCGCTGCGCCTCGGCCCGGTTCCGTTCGCGTACCGCCTCGTTCGCGGCCCGCTTCGCCGCGGCCTGTTCCGGGGTGTCGGCCTCGGTGACCGGTGTGGTCTTCTCGCCGGCCGCGAAGAGCCCCGGGTAGTCGGCGTCGTCCAGGAAGCCGGCGTCGCCGGCGAGGCGGACCGGCTGCTTGCGCAGGTGGTCGTCGAAGAAGGCGCGGACCGCCGGGTCGTCGGTCGACTCCGCCGGCACCTCCCTGACCTCGATCAGCCGCAGCAGCCGGGCCACCGTCTCCGGCGGCGCCAGCAGGCCCAGCTCGTCCTGCAGATACTCGGGCGTGACGGCGGCCGCGTCGGCGGGCAGGGCGTGCTCGGCCTCGATCGCGCGGATCCGGTCGGCGAGGCCGGTGAGTAGGAGCAGGGTGGCTGCTGGGTCGCGCCGGTAGGGGCCCTTCTCGTCGTAGCGGCGGCGGACCAGAAAGTCGAGGTCCGCCACGGTGAAGCCGGCGGCCCGGATCTCCTCGACGAGGTCCACGAAACGGATCGTGTCCACGTACGGGTGATCGTCGGCAAGGGTTTGCAGCGGGCCGTCGTGCAGCGGATGGAACGGGTCGATGCCGGTCAGATCCTTGAGCGTGATGAGGTCGTGCGGGCTGAGTTTGAGCGCCTTCGCGAGGATGGCGTAGCGGTACAGGATGGACAGGTTCGCGATGGTCAGCGGCGCGGTGTCCAGGCCGGTCCCGGCGTCGGAGAGGATCTCACCGACCGCGTCCGGGGTGAGCCCGAGGGCGCCCTGCACGGCCGGCAGGTGGCCCTTCACGAGCGCGAAGTCCGCCGGCTTGCCCTGGGCCTGCTGGGCCACCCAGGCGGGGTTGAGGTAGTCGCCGGTGGGGTGGTCGAAGATCGGGTCGGCCTGCAGGGTGCGCCGGGTCAGGAAGAGCTGCCGGTAGAGGGCGTTGTGGCCGGTGGTCGGCAGCGGGCTCCAGAGGGTGAGTAGCTTGCCGCGGCCGTCGCGGCCGAGGGCCAGCCGGTCGGCGAGCGCGCTCAGGTGTGACAGGTGGATGAGCGCGGTGTCCAGCGGGCGGCGGGACCAGTCGAGGGTCCCGGTGGCGCCGGGTGTCAGCACGCACAGCGCCCGGTCGAGGTCGTCGAGCTTCCAGCCCAGCCGCCGCCACAGCCGGACCAGGACGGCGATCCGCAGCAGGGCGGTCCCGTCGAGTGCGCCGCCGTCGGCGTAGCGCACGATGGTCGCGTCGAAGTCGGCACCGGCGTCCTGGTCGGCGAGGACGAGGATCGCGTCGAACGGTACGGCGACCAGTTGCGTGCGGACGGCGTTGCCGCTCTGGCCGAACCGCTCGGCGTACGCGTCGATGCGCGCGTCCAGCGCGGCCAGGTCGGTGAGCCGGTTCCAGTCGTCGGTGCTCAGCGCCGACAGCCTCGCCTGCTGCGCCGGGGTCAGCGGCTCGCCCAGCAGGTCCCGGTTCGCCTGCAGGAAGGCCACGTTCGCCGGGTCCAGGTAGGAGTCGACGGCGGCGATGGTGGCCGGCAGTTCGGCGAGCAGGGTGGCCCGGCCCAGCTTCGGGTTGACGAAACCGGACCGGATGATGTCGGCAAGTTCCAGGTAGGTCACGCCCAGCCGGCGGCTCAGCGCCTTGGCCGAGTTCAGGTCGGTGCGCTGGCCGGTGTCCGGGTCGGTGGCGGGGGTGAGGGCCGCGGCTGCGCTCGGGTATCCGTACAGGCGCCACCAGGAGGCGAGCGGGTCCGGGTCGGTGAGGATGGCGCGTTCGGCGGGCGGCACACCGAGCCGCTCGACGAAGACGGCGGCCCGATCGTAGGCACGGGCGGGCGCGTACAGCTCGTCGCCGGGGCGCAGGGCGTCGAGCAGGTCGGGCAGCGAGACCTGCCGGTGGGCGCAGAACGCGCGGACCGTTTCCAGCCACAGGTCGAACGGCAAGGCGGCCGGGTGGCGTTCCCGCAGCAGGGTCCAGTACGCGCCGGCGATCACGTTCTGCGGCTCGGCGAGCAGCTCGGCGCTGGTCGCGTCGGGCGCCTGGCGCACCGCGTCCGCGCCGAGCGTGTCGTTCGCTACGACGTACTCGAGGATCTCGTTCACCACGTCGATGTACGGCATCACGGTGGTGGTGTTGGCGCAGGTGAGTTCGAGGTGCGGCAGGTCCGGGCGACGCGCGACCAACGCGTCGTACGGTGCGAGATGGCCGGCTAGATAGTCGCTGCCGTTGCGTTCCTTCCACGAGACCAGGAAGTTCGCCCAGGTCTGCGGTTCCCCTTCGAGGAACTGGAGCAGATCGACCAGGTACGCGGCCGGGCTGAGCACCGAGCGGCAGTCGTCGCAGTCGCAGTAGTCGTTCGATCCGAACAGCGACTCCATGGTGGGGTAGGCGGCCAGCGCCGACCTGAGCCGGCCGACGGCGGCGGACCGGGCGATCGGCGACCCGGAGATCGCCGGGAGGCCCGGGTCGCTGTCGAGCTTCTTCGCGACGCCGAAGATGTGGTAGGCCATGCCGCTGACCTGTTGTGCCTTGCGCCAGACCAGCCGCGGCACGTCGTCACCGGGCCAGACGTGGTGGATCTCGTGGTACTTGTCGACGAACCGCGCGGTGAATTCGTGCTCCTTGACCGCGCTGATGTCGTACGCCGAGGTCAGTCCCATCGCCATCAGCACGGCCATCGCCTCGTTCGTTGGCGTCACCTGGTAGACCCGGTGCAGCGTCCTGATCTGGTCCCGGGCCGTCACCAGGTCGTTCGCGCCGAGGCCGGCGGTGGTGGCGTTCCCGCCGGCCAGGAACGCGTCGATCCCGGTGTGACCGAGCCGGAAACCGCGCTGGGTGGCCGCGGTCAGCAGGGTCACCGTGGGAGTCTTGGCGCCGCCCACGTCGATGGCGTCGGTGGCGATCAGCCGGGTCACCACCTCGGTGGGGTAGCTCATCCGGATCTTGCGCGCCATGTCCTCGGCGTACGCGTCGAGCCGCGACTGGGTGTCCGGCCCGGCGTACGCGGGCGGGATGAGCGCGGCCAGGCTCGGCTCGTCCGCGGCCAGCGTGCGGATCTTCGCCTTCCACGCGGCCGCGTCGTACAGGTCCTGCTCGACCAGTGCCACCGGGGCCCGCTGGTCGAGGTCGGCCATCAGCATCTTGGTCACCGGCGCGCTGTTGCCGGCCAGGTACGCGAGCTTGCCGTGCCGCTGCAGCCGGCTGATCGTGGTTTCCGGGACCTTCGCGACCCGGGCCCGGTCCCAGACGTCGGTGTCGTCGTCCCCGCCGTCGAGGAAGGCGCCGGCGAACGCGTCGCGCGCGCCGCCGACCCCGGCCGTGTCGAGCAGGTCCCCGTACGTGCTGGTCGAGCCGGGCGCGGCGACACCCAGCCGGACGGTCCTCGCGTGCTCCACGAAGGACCGCCGGAACTCGGCGATCTCCGCCGGTTTCATGCCGACGATGCCCAGCTTGGTGAGCCGGTTCAGCGCGGTGGTGACGGTGTCCGGTGCGATGGTGGCGAGCTTCAGCGGGTCGGTGGGGAGGCCTGCGCGGTACAGGCCGTACAGGCCCTGGGCGGGCAACGCGCCGGCCGAGTCGGCCTGGGACCGCTGGGCCACGGCGGCAAGCGCGGTCAGCCGGGCGTCCCAGCCGGTGGCCGCGTTGAGGTCGGAGAGGTCCTGACGGGTGTCGTTTTCGCGCGCCTTTGCCAGGTTCGCCAGGTCGCCGACGTGCGCGCGGAGCGCCTGGGTGAGCCGGGCGTATTCGCTGCCGGCGGCGACGGCGGGCGCCGGGGCAACCAGGGAGACCGTCTCGGCGGGCCGCTGTCCCATGTGGGTGAGCGGTTTGGAGAGCGGGATCTCCGTGCCGTCCGCGCCGACCGCCCGGACCTCCAGGGTGACGGAACGGTCGTCCAGGTCGTAGCTGAAGGCGTACGTGCCGGCGGCCGAGGTGGTGGCCGAGCCGATCAGGGTGGTGACGCCGCCGAACCCGCGGCGGTACAGGCGCAGCGGCAGGGCGGCCGCGGGCGCGCCGTGGTCCAGGACGACCGTGCCGCCCAGCGACCGGGGCGCCCGGGCCGCCGGGACCGGGCCGACCAGCAGATTGACCACCACGACCGGCGCCGTACCGTCGACGACGTCGGAGACCGCCCGGACCGTGCCGGTGTCGTCACTGACCGACATCCGCAGCCGGACCGGGGACCCGTCCGGCAGGCCCTGGTGGGTAACCGTGTACCGGCCCTCGGCGTCGGTGGTGTCGGTGCCGAGGCGGATGGTGACCTCAGGACCGGTGTGTTGCGCCGTGACCCGGAACCCGGGCGCGGGGGCTCCGGCCTCGTCGGTCACCAGGCCGGCCACCAGGTACGTCCCCGTCCCCGTCCCGCCGCCGAACGCGCCGAGTTCGTCGAGGATGCGGTTGAGCAGGTCCGCCGTGGCGCGGTCCACCGCGCCGGTCGGCTCGATGCGGCGCTGCTCCTGCACGATCGACACCGTCTTCGCGGTCGTGTCGCGGTAGGCGGACTCCCGCCGTTCGGTCTGCACGCCCTTGGCGAGCCCGGCCCGGTCCCCGTCGGGCAGGTCGAGCACCCGCCGGTCGAGGATCAGCAGCAGGCCGTCCTGAAGGTCCGCCACCTGCGGGCTCTGCATGCCCGGCCGCAGGTCGGGAACGATCCTGTTCATCGGATTGTCCTTCTCACCAGAGGTTGTACAGCCGGCCGATCTCGTAGTTCGCGCGGCGCTCCAGGTCGCTCAGGCCGGTCTTCTCGCTGACCCATTCGATGGCTCCCTTGCCCGCGTCCGCGGCGGCCTCGCCGCCGACGATGAGTCCCTTGGCGGCGAGTTCGGCGGTGGCGTAGACGGCCATCGGGATCTCCCACGCCTCGGCGATGGTGAGGTTGATCGCGGCGTCCTCCGTCCGGCTCAGGCCGTAGCCGAGGTCTTCGTAGAAGACCTGCTGGGCGATGAGGTCCAGGCCCGGAATGGCCATCGCTATCCGCTTGCCGGCAATCTTCGCCGGGCCCTTGAGCGATTCCAGGCCCTTCGCCGCCTTGAGCGCCTTGCTCTCGGACTTCACGGCGCCACCGAGTCCCTCGGCGGCGTTCAGCACCTTGGTCTCCTGCTTCACCGCGCCACCGACGCCCTCGGTGGCGGTCAGGGCGGTCTTGGACATCTTCGCCGCCTTGTCGACCACGGCCTTCTCGACGCTGCCGCCCTGGACCGCCTTGACGTACGGCGCCTTGATCAGGTCCTCCATGTCCCCCACCCCTTTCAGCTTGGCCGCGCCGGTCTTGTAGTCGATGGCCGCCTCGACGACGTCCGAGGCGTTCTTGCCGATCAGGTCCTTCACGTCCGTGACGGGCGACTTGAGCAGGGCCACGTCCATGGTGCGGAAGTCCTTGGCGGCCTTGCCGAACTGCCCGGGCTCACCGAACGCGACGATCTTCCCCGTGGTGTCCACGATCACCTCGGGGGCCAGCCGGACCCCGCCCGGGACCCGGGCCGGTGACTTCGGGTCGATGCTGAGGATCGACTCCAGCGTCAGGTGCGCGCGGGTGCCCTGTTCCGCCCGGCTCAGCCCCTTGAACTCGTCCTGCGGAATGTCGTCGATCACCTGCTGCAGGCGGCGCAGGACCTCCTTGGCCTCCTCGTCGAGGGTGCCGTCCGGGTCGCTGGTCATGGTGGGACGGCCACGGCAGTATTCGTACGGGTTCAGTCCGGCCGCGGTCCCCTGCGGGTCGGCGCTGGTCCACCTGCCCAGCCACGGCGCGTAGTACCGGGCGGAGTGGTAGCTGAACCCCGTCTCCTCGTCGCGTTCCCGGCCGGTGTGCCGGTAGCGCTTGAGGCTCACCTCGGCCACGCCGCGCCCCGCCCGCAACGACGACGTGCCGTACGGGTGGTACTCCTCGTACGAGATCAGCGCCGCGTCCGGGTCCAGTTCCACGGCGGCCGACCCCAGGTGGTCGCCGAACTGGTAGCGGATCACCGGCTCGCCGCCGTCCGCCGTCTCGACCAGCGCGATCCGCCGCTCGTCGTCCATCACGTGCAGCGTCTCGCGGGTGACGGCGTTCACCCCGAAGCTGCGGAAGAGTTCGTAGCCGCCGACGTACACGCGGTCCGACCGGCGTACGCCGAACTGATCGTCCACCACCTTGCGGACCCGCTGGCCGGTCTGGTCGTACACGTAGTAGGCGGTGCCGCCGCCACCCAGATCGACCGTGCGGAGCCGGTTCTGCCCGTCCCAGGTCATTTCGCGGCCGTTGAGCCTGGTGATGCAGCCGGCGGCGTCCACCCCGCCGGCGTCGGTGTAGTCGTACGTCTCGGCCGTGGTGGTGCCGTTGCCACGTACGGTCCGGGTCACCCGGTTGCTGCCCGGGGCGTACTCGTAGCTGCGCGTCCAGCTGCCGGCGCCGGCCAGGTGCCGCATCGAGCGGAAGTTGCCGGCCGGGTCGTAGTCGTACCGCTCGCGGTAGGTGCGCAACGCGGCGAGGTCGTTGAGGTGTACGGCGATGTCGTCCGGTGCCACGTGTTCCCGGCCGGTGGTCTCGACCAGCCGGTAGCGCGCGTCGTAGGTGAACCCGGAGACCGGCTCGACGCGCTGGTTGTCGTGGGTGACGACGGCCAGCGCCGCGTCCTCGATCCGGGTGATGTTGCCGACCGCGTCGTACGTGTACCGCAGGTCCTGTACCACTGTCGGGTCGACGAACAGCGCGGCACTCGTCCCATCGCCGGCCGGCCGGGTGGTGCGCATCCGGACCAGCCGGAACGTCTCCGGGTCGTACGCGTACGTCGTCGACGCGCCGTTGCCGTAGATGATCCGTTCCCGCTGCCCCTTGGCGTCGTAGTCGATGCTCGTCACGAACGCCGTCCAGGTGCCGCCCAGGCGCATGTCCACCCGATCGAGCAGCCCACCCGCGTTGAAGCCCGGCCGGTACACGGTGCCGTCCGGCGTGGTGACCTGGCTGGGCCGGTTGAGCGCGTCGTACCCGGTACGGGTGGTGTGGCTGCCGTCGTCGGCCGCCGGATCCGCCTGCCAGTCGACCTCCCGGCGGTAGTCCGCCAGCAGGTCCCGGCGTACCTCGACCGGGTTGCCCTTGAAGTCGAAGGCCACGTTGGTGAGCACACCGGCGCCGTCGCAAACCTGGTACGTACGGGTCCGGTGGTTGGCCGCCGCGCCCTCGCTCTCGCCGTAGACCGTTCGTTCGGCCAGCCGCGTCACACCGGCCTCGGTGACGAACCGGCCGGTGGGGCGGCGCAGTGCGTCGTACGTGACGCGCCGGGTGAACCCTCGGCTGTCCCAGGACAGCCACGGCTCGCCGCTGACGTCGCCCAGCAGCCACCGCTCTCCCGCGTCCATCGTGGACGCGTAGATGCGGTTGCCGAGCAGGTCGTACTCGTAGCGGGCGACCAGGCGGGGTACGGCGTCGTACACGGCCCGCTCGTTGCCCGTGATGTCCAGCTCGACGCGTTCCGCGTGCTCCTGCTCGACCTCGGCGCCGTCGCGGACGAAACGGTTGGTCGTGACCGTCAGGAACGGCCGGCCGAGCGCGTCCAGGTGGGCGACGGCCGGCGTCTGCCGGTGCACGGCGGTCTGCTCGGCGGCGGTACGCGCCGGATCGCCCACCGTACGGGCCATCCGCCGCTCGTACCAGGTCGGGGAGAACACGGCGACCGGCAGCCGGCCGATCAGGCCGCCCACGTCGGGGTCGTTGCGCGGGTCGGTGGTGCCGTCCGCGTGCAGCACCGTGTCGTTGCCGTCGTAGCTGGCCCGCTGCCAGGGATCGAAGACGATTTTTTCCCAGCTGTGGTCGGAATGCACGGTGGCGACCTGCCGCCCGAGGGGGTCGTAGAGCAGCCACGGGCTGACCCCGATGCTGGCGTCGGCGTCGACCCGGTGGGTGTCGCTGAAGAACGGCTCGAACACCCGGACCGGTTTGCCCTTGCTGTTGTAGATGGTCCAGCCGCTACCCACCCAGCGCGGCGCGCCGTGGCCGTCGACCAGTTCGGGCCGGCCGTCCGGGCCGAGCACGATCGCGCCGTCGGCGTCGCGGCGCGGCACCGGGCCCGGCTCGGCCTGGGCCTTCTTCTGCATTTCCCGGCCGAAACCGTCGGAGTAGCCGAAGACGATCTGGACCGCGGCCTGCTCGCCCGGGGCGAGCGCGCTCACGTGGGTTTCGCGGGTGATCACCGCGACGCACACCGGCACCTGGTCCAGGTCGTACACGACGCGGGTGGTCGCCGTGCCGAGATGCGCGACGGCGAGCGGGCGGGGATCCTGCGCGGCCCGGTAGCGGGCGGTCTCGGCCGGGGTGAGGTCGCTGACGAACGCGGCGAGCGAGTCGCCCTCGGCCGGAGCGGGCGTCTCCTTGCCCATGACCGCGGTGCCGGCCACCCTGCCCAGCGCGTCGAACGCCACCTCGGAGCGGTTGCCGTTGGACTCGGTGACCAGCCGGGGCTGTAGCACCCGGTAGTCGTTGACGGCGGCGACGACGTTGCCGAGCGGGTCCTCGGTCCGGACCGGCAACAGGTCGTGCCCGTCGTAGCCGGTGACCGTCGTCTGCCCGAACGGATCGCGGTGGCGGTGTGGCAGGAAGAAGTGCTGCCGGGCGTACGCGAGTTCGCCGGCCGCGTCCGGGCCGCCCGGGGCGTTTGGCGCGTAGAAGACCCGGCCGCTCGGCAGCCACCAGTTTCCGTCCCCGTCCAGGTCGACGTACCCGCCCCCGGCCGGGCTGAGCTGATCCGCCTGGGGATAGACGCTGGCCAGAAGGTCCGCGGTGAACGCCAGGCGGTAGCTCTCACCCGGCAGGCCCAGCGGCGCGTGCCGCCCCTCGGGCAGCAGGCCGCCGAGGTCGTCGCGCAGATACCGGGTACGGACCCGCTCTACGAGGCGGATCGCGGACGGATCCGGGTCCTCGAACGGCACCACGCCGGCCAGCCCGGTGACCTCGTAGGTGCGGACGTCGTACGGCAGCGGGGTACGGTGGGCGCCGGTCCAGTCCGACGGGTCGGGCCCGGAGGAGTCGGGCTCGGTGTAGTCGGTCACCGTGTACGTGGCGAGGCTCGTCTCCTGCCGATCGGCGTCGTCACCCGCCAGCGGGCCGCGGCCGGACCGGCGGCCGTAGCCCACCGACAGCGACCGGAGCACGTTGCCGAACTCGTTCACCGCGAGCGTCATCGTGTGGCTGACCCGCGGATCGTCCGGGTTCCGTTCCTGGTGGGTGGTGCGGGACTCCCGGGCGTGGGTGAAGAAGACGGCGTGCCGGTTGTCGTCGCCGCGGCGCTGCCGCGCCTCGACGGTGAAGGTCTGCTCGGTGACGGCGTACGGATGAACGGCAGCGGGCGTACCGTCGCAGCCGTACACCTCCTGCCGCAGCATGACGCCCTTGAGTGCCCGGCGTGCCTCCCGCTCCTCCCCCGCGTCCAGCCCGGCCGGCAGCACGCACCCGGCCAGGTCCGGGCCGCCGGTGTGGAACCAGGTCCTCGTCAACACCGGCGGGGTGAGATCGTCCTCGTCGGTGTCCCACTGCTCGACCATGCCGAAGCCGCGGAACTCCCGTTCCTCGCCGTCGAAGTAGCCGTCGCGGTACGCGTACCGGGTGACGAACCGGTTGCCGGCCACCCGGTCGTAGGTCTCGACCCGGTCCACGACGTGCACCGGGAACGGAAGCCTGGTGACCCAGGGCCGGCCGTCCCGCTTGTCCTGAAGGTAGAAGCGGGTGGACGGGACGTACCGCACCCGGGTCTCCGCGCCGAGGTTGTTCACCGCGGCCACCAACAGGTGCGGCTTGCCGTCGCCCATCAGCCGGACGAAACGCAACGGCCGGCCCGCGTCCCCGGGCAGCGGCGACGACCAGACCAGGCAGGCGGTACCGTTGCCCAGCAGATCGGTGGCCGTGATCGTGGCGAGGTCGTCGACGGCCGGGAACACCGGCAGGACGTGGGCGTCGCTCCACCCGTTGCCGGCCTCGTTGAAATACAGGCGTACGCCGTCGCGGTGCAGGTAGATCAGGTCGACCGTGCCGGTGCCGTCGATGTCGGCCAGGCGCAGGCGTTCCGGGTCGTACTGGTCCGGGTCGTCGAAGACCGGGGACCGGTCCATGGTGACGGGGTCGCCGAACCGCCCGTGGCCGAGGTTCGGCCAGTAGCAGACCTCACCGTTGCGGATGCGGACCAGGTCGGTGAGGCCGTCGCCGCTCATGTCCGCGAGGTGGATCGTGCCGGCGGGGCCACCCAGGTCCGGCAACCGGGGCAGCCGGCGCGCCGGGTCGAACCCGTCCTCGCCCCGGGACCGGTGCCAGACAAGGGCGTCGTCCTCGGCGATCAGCACGTCGCTGCGGCCGTCGCCGTCCAGGTCGACGAAGCGCGCGGCCGGATCGCTGATCCGGCGGTGGAGGGTACTCGGGAACGACCGGAACGGCTGCCACCCCTCGGCCTCGTCGTGCTCGTAGAAACCCGGCGTCGCGCCCTCGAACACCACCAGGTCGAGCGTGCCGTCGCCGGCCAGGTCCAGGAACTGAGCACCGGTGCTGGTGCCGGTGCTGCTACCGGTGTCGGCGTTCGGTCGGGACGCGACGAGTTCGAGCGGCGCGAACGTCACCTCGCCGTCGCCCAGCGGGCTCAGGTTCCGCCTGTAGAACCAGGCGCCGGCCTGCTCGGCCAGGATGCCGGGGACCCCCTCGCCGTGCAGGTCGACCCACTGGTGAGCCGGGTCCGCGAACCCGGCCGGCAGGTTCCGCAGACTCTCCGGGTCGGCCTCCTCGACCTCGCCCCGGATCTCGGGACGGGTGTACGAGAATTCGATCGACGGCAGGGCACGGCTCAGAAACCGGTCGCCGACTCGCCGATATCCGTGCTGGGTGACGGTCGCCAGGAACGTGTGCGCCGGGTCCGACGCGTACCCGAAGTCGGTGGACCGGACCAGGCAATCCGACCCGACGTCCGGCTCGCCGGGAAAGTGGTGGAACATCAACACCCGCCGGCAGAGCCGGGCGGTACGCACCTCGAAGCCCGCCCGGTAGGACGAGAACGCGTCGGCGCGACGGTCCCACGCGCGCGTCGACTCCACGCTGGCGGTGACCCAGCGCCGACCCTCGGCGTCGGTGGTGTCGCCAGTCAAGTGGCCGTCGCCGTAGTCGAACACCACCTCGAACATCCAGTCGGCCGCTTCGATCGTGGCCGCCGGCACGGCGGCCGGGCGGCGGCCGGAGACGTCGAGCAGCGGCACCCGGTTGCCGTACCGGATCGACTTCAGGTAGCGGTTCGCGGTGCGGTGGCGGTGCCGCTCGTGCGGCCGGGTGAGGTCGACACCTCGCTCGTCCTCGGGCAGGTAGCGGTAGACGACCGCGTTGCCCTTGTCGTCGCGAGTCTCGCAGATGAGCCAACTGAAGACCCGTCCGTCCTGCGAGATCCGGGAGTCGTCGGTCGCCCCGTACACGGTCAGCACATTGTCCCTGCTGATCGACCGCCAGTGCGTCTCGCCGTCGGCGGCGACCCATCGTTCGATCTGGGCGAACAGTCCCTCGATCCGCGGCCGGTAGCGGTGGACGGTGTAGCCCGGCGTCCCCGGGTCCTGGAACCGCGTGCCATCCGGGTTGAGCAGTGGGACGAGATCCTCGGCACCGGAGAGCAGGAAGACGTCCGACTCCGCACCGTCGACGTAGCGGGGCAGTCCCCGTTCGGTCTTGCGCGTGATGGCCGGCGTGGACAGCGACCAGCCGAATCCGAACGGCCCGTTGCCGGCGCCGGAGTCGTACGTCAGCGACAACTGCGGCCCGAACCCCGACCGGCCCGCGGACGTGGCCAGTGGAACCGAGAACCTGCCGGTACCGGTGGCCACGTTGGTCGTGAACGTCTCGCCGATCCCGCGGATGGCGCCGCCACCCTTGGGCAGCGTGATCGACGGCCCGGTGAGGCTCGGCGACTGGTCGTCCGGTGAATCCATGGGCACCTGGGCCTTCCCAGCGCGGCGTCCGTAGAAGGTACCGCGACCAGGATTCCGGCCCTGTCACGCAACGGACACTTCAATCAGAACCAGCCGACCGGCGGGGCTTTGTCCTCAAAGGAGTGGCGAAGAGACAGCCCGATACCCTGACGCGCCGCCACTTCCTCTGGTCTAGGCACTGTTCCGGGTCCAGATCGACCGGCCGAAGCGCCAACGCGCCACCCCGGCGACATGCCATCTCGGTGTACAGCCGAAGCAGAAGGCTGTCCAACGCCGGATCATCACCTGCGATGAACACCAGACCACCTGAAGCGGCATGAGCGTGGACGTCGCCTGAGGTAGCTTCTGCGGATGCCTCATGATCCGTTGCAGGACATGCCCGCCGAATCTCGCGCGGAGCTGACGGCGGCTGTCTGCGCTGCCACCGACATCGATCCGGCTACTGCGGGGGACATCATCCGCTCGACTGAGCCATTTTGGGATGCGATGGAACGAGCCGGCGGCCTCGTGGACTCGTGGGGTGGCGGCGAGTTCTGTTACGTCCTGCCGAGGGTCTTGTCGTTCATCCGGCAGACCGCCAATCCGTAGCGCAATCGGCGATCCCTTCGCCCTGTCACCGGCGCGACCGGACGGCACCTGACTCAAGCGATCGTGACGCTGCGCGGGCGCGGTCCGCGGCAAGAGAGTGCATTCTGGGCCAGCTCCGTCGGCGCCGATCGCGTATCTTGCAGACATGCCAGTGGCATCCGCCGACCCGCTGCAAGCTGCGGTCGCTACCCCACCACATCGCCGCCTCGCCACGATCGCGTTCTCTCTAGCGCTGGTCGCCGTAGGGCTGATCGGCGGCTTCGGGGCAGCCAAGCTTGCCGACGATCCGCACACCGCCAAGCCGGAGCTGCTCGCTGGGACGGTCACCTGGTCGAATGACCAGACCAGGTCCATCGCCTTCGAAGCAGACGGGGCCCCACGGGGCCCTATCGATGGCGACACGATCTACTCGGTGATCGCCGAAAGCTGGCGGGACGTGAACGGGACACTGCACCACGACGGCACCTATCCAACCTGCCTGGCCGGCGAGAAGGACAACCCCGTCTCAATGGACCGGCACCGAGTCGAGCTTGAGGTCCTACACCGAGACACGGGCAGTCAGCCACAGCACATCGCCGTCCGCGTCCACTGCCTCGACTAATGGCGCAGGAGCCCGGGCGCCAGCACTTTTCGCTTCCCCTCGGCCGCCAGGTCGGCCCGAAATGATCGTGGTGAGACGCACGCTCATCGGCATGAGCGGACGCCGCCCTACCGCCTCCGCGGGGGCGCCAGCGCTGACCACTTCGGGCAGGCCGAAGAGGTCACTCAGCTAGCGGGACCAGCTACTGATCCGGTGCGACGGGACTGCGCGCTCGGACATCGATGTGCTTTAGGCCTGCCACTGTGACGACCGACGACTCGGGACCCTGCGGACACGAGCCATGCTGGGAGCATGGGCCCTGAACACTTCGGTATCCACTGGAGGTCACGCCGCACCGCTCGACCACATCACCACAGGTCCAAGCCCTCGTCTCTGTCCGACGCCGGTGAGCACTTCGGGTGCGGTGACCTCTTCGCCAACCTGCACCCAATCTGCTGCCAGTCGCAAGGCCAGGCTGGCCAACGACTCCTCACATCCTTGACCTGAGCGCACTCTCCTACCAGGCTACATAGAGCGTCGTCGACTGCTGCTCAGAACCGCGGAGCACTCCGCGGGAAACAGGACACCGCACCGGCTCTGACTTGCGGCGACAGAACCTTGCAGGTCGTGATGGGTGCAGTTGTATGCCGCTCGGTGCGGTTAGGCGCTGTTCAATGCGGTTCAGTGCATCCGTCTGCTCCCCCGCCTGACGCCCTTGGGCCGGGCCGGCCTCCTGCTTCGAGGTGCCATCGCGACGCCGCGCAGGCTGAGGTGAGCGCGTCGGCCTCGTCTCGGGCGGCGTCCTGGGTCGGCAAAGCAGCTTGGAGGGTCTCCTCCTTGATCTCACCGGCCGCGCGGCCTATCGACTGACGCGCGGGACGCGACCCGTTTGTTCGGCAGGGCGATGGGTACCCGCCGGTCCAGCCGACAGGACGATTGGCAGAGGTAGGGGGTGACCATGGCGGGAGACGAGCAGTACGAGCGGGGTCTTGAGGCGCTGCGACAGGCCGACGGCGGCGCCGCGCAGAGACTCCTGGAAGCCCTCGCCGACGTCTCGCCCGAGCTCAGCCGTCGCTCCGTCGCCTGGTCCTACGGGGATCTCTACGTCCGGCCCCAGCTCGCGCGCCGGGACCGGGAGCTGCTCACCCTCGGCATTCTGACCGGCCTCGGTGATGCCGGGGCCCAGCTAGAGGTGCACGTCAACGGGGCACTCAACGCGGGCCTGACGCCGTCGGAGATAGTCGAGGCGCTGCTGCAGGCGGTGGTCTACTGCGGCGTGCCGCGGGCCGTCAACGCCACGCTCGTCGCCAAGAAGGTCTTCGCAGAGCGCAACCTGCTACCTGTCCCGGCAAGCCCCACCCCGGCCGACTGACCTCGCCGTCGTCGCTCACGCGTCGCCGACACAGCTGATAGCGCCCGCTCACGCCGCCTCGTCTGCTGCCGGCCACAGGCGACGCCGCTCGGCTGACGGCCGGGAGCAAGCTGGCCGACCTCTTCGAGATCGCCGGTGTGTAGGTGATCGAGACGGCGTGGCCTCTGCTCCCGCGGGTGGGTTATTGGGGGACCGTCGTCGTGGCGCGGCCACAGGGGTTGTTGGTCGATCAGGTTGGCATGAGCAAGCAGCGGTGGGCCCGGATCGGCTGTACGAATCGCTCTTCGCCGGTCTGGTGGACGGCACCCTGCAACCAGACGACCCGGAGCACTCCGGCCGCAGGTGGGCGGACGAGCGGGCGACCGGTCGGGACTGACGCTCATGCCGAACGTCCAGCTAGGCCCGTCAATTCAGTCTGGCTGAGCGACTACCGTCAACACGTGTTCGATCCCACGATCATCTTCGACACCTCCGGTCCGTTGGAAAACTCGCTCACCGACGAGCTTCTGCGTGAGGTGCAGGCGCAGCTCGGACACAAGCTACCCGCTGCGTACGTCGACCTGGCCCGGCGCCACAACGGCGGGGTGCTGGCCCGCGACGCCCACCCCTCGCCCAGCCGGACCTCCTGGTCGGCAGGCCACGTGGCGGTGTACACACTGGCGGCGATTGGTCACACTGCCTCCTTCAGTCTGTGCGGCGAACTCGGGAACGCGTTCTGGATGACGGAGTGGGGCTACCCCGACATCGGCGTCTACATCGCCGACTGCCCCTCAGCGGGCCACGACATGATCGCTCTCGACTACCGATCCCCCGGCGAGCCGACGGTCATACACGTCGACCAGGAGTGGGACTACCAGATCACCGTCATCGCCCCCGACTTCGAGACGTTCCTGGGCAGCCTCGTCGACGCGGCCGAGTTCGACGGAGACGACTGACCGCGCGTCACCGGCCTTCCATCCCGAGTGCTGCCCACCACCTGACGATTGAGCAGTTCACGGGCGGGGTAGTGCCCGTCCTCGCGGAAGATCAAGCGGCGGCCGTCCCCGGTCCGCTGGGCGGAAGGGGTATCACCGGTGCGGACGTGGGGGCGCGACGCCGTCGCGCGGTTGCGGGGCGACGGGATGACCGTGGTCGAGCTGACCGCCGCCGCGGTGGTCGCCTGGATCGTGGCAGCGGTGGTGATCCGTCACCCGGACCCGTTCTACGCCCCGACCGCCGCGCTCGTCGTGCTCGGTGAGTCCCGCGGTCGACGGCTGCGGCAGACCGTCGAGATCCTGCTCGCCGTGGCCGCCGCCGTGCTCGTCGCGGAGCTGCTGGTGTACGCGCTGGGCCCGGGCACCGGCACGGTCCTGCTGGTGCTGGTACTGACCACCACGACGCTCGTGGTGATCGGTGCCCGCCGTGCCCTGGTCGTGCAGGCCACCGTCTCGGCCATGTACCTGGTCGTGGTCGCCGCGCCGCACGGGACGCTGATGCCGTTCCGCTTCGTCGACGCGCTCATCGGCGGCGCGGTGGCGTTGGCGGCCAGCCAGCTGATGACCGCCCGCGACCCGCTGGCGCCGCTGGTGGCGCAGGCCCGGTGCAGCTACACCGACCTGGCCGACCTGCTCGATGAGGTGAACGCGGCGCTGCAGGGCTGCGACGAGGATGCCGCCCGCGTCGCGCTGGACCAGGCCCGGCAGGTGGACGACTGCGTCGCCCAGCTGCAGACCGCCGTGCTCGCCACCGGTGAGACGCTGCGGCTGGGGCTGCGCCGCCGGCACCTGGGCAAGCTCGCCGACGTGGAAGGAACGCTGCGGCAGCTCGACTACGCCGCCCGCAACATCCGGGTGCTGGCCCGGGCCGGTGTGACCCTGACCCGCCGGCACGCCGCCACACCGCCGGAGCTGGCCGCCGCGATTGGCGCGCTGACCGCCGCCGTACGGTCGGCCGGGGAGGCGCTGGCCAGCGACCTGAGCGGCGCCGACGCCGACCGGCATGCGCAGCGGGCCGACGCGGCGGCCCTGGAAGCGGTCCGGATCGCCGCGGGCCTGCTCCGGTCCGACCCGCCGCTGCCGGTCACCATGATCGTCGGACAGATCCGGTCGACCGCCATCGACCTGCTACGCGGCGTCGGCCACGACGACATGACGGTGCTGGACCGGGTGGACGAGGCGCTCGGCCTGCGCCGGGCGTGACGCCTGTCGTCCGGCCGGAGACAACGATCCGCGCCACAACGTGATGCCGCGTCACAGCGTCCGGCGCCACCGCTTGGCGGCGACCGACGACGGCGTGGCGTTGCCCGACTCCACGTTCTCGCTGTTCGCGAACGATCGTCCGGGTATGCGTCGGGGGTTACGCTGACCCGGTGGCGAGGGACAAGTGGGCCCAGTGGCTCCTTGCCCGCCGGGACGGCAACAGCGCGGGCCTGCGCGCCCGTAACGCCCTGGATCTGGCGGCGTTCCGTGACGGCGTCCTTGAGGGAGCCGGGCTGGTGGCCGACGACGTGGTCCTCGACGTGGGCTGCGGGACGGGACTGATCGCGTTCGGCGCGCTGGATCGGCTCGGCCCGGACGGCCGAGTCATCTTCAGCGATGTCTCACCGGATGTGCTCGACGAGTGCCGGCGCACCGCCGGTGGCGACGAGCGGTGCAGCTTTGTGGTCGCGCCGGCCGATGACCTCGCCGGAATCGCTGACGCCTCTGTCGACGTCGTGACCACTCGCTCGGTGCTCATCTACTCCGACCGCAAGGCCGCCGCCTTCGCGGAGTTCTTCCGGGTCCTGCGGCCGGGCGGACGGATGTCCCTGTTCGAGCCCATCAACGGCTTTGCAGAGCGGCTCCGGCCCGATGATCTGTTCGGCTTGGGCAACTCGCCCGTCAACGACCTGATCGCCAAGGTCAGCGATGTCTACCGGAGCACCACCGCGGAAACCACCCGACCGATGATGGACTTCGACGAGCGTGACCTGGTCGACTGGGCAGTATCCGCCGGCTTCGAGGCGGTGGAGCTGAGCTACCGCGCCCAGGTCGACGTGCCCGCCGACCCGATCATGGACTGGGAGGCACTCAAGCTAGTGGCACCCAACCCCCTGGTCCCCACGTACGGCGAAGCGATCGCTGCCGCCCTGACCGACGACGATCGCGAGCGTCTCGACACATACATGACAGCCCTGGCCGCGGCTGGTACGCCGACGCGGCGCACGATGGCCACGGTGTTCCTTCGCGCACGGCGTCCGCACGGGTCCCGCTGAGGACGTACCGCGCCGCCCCGCACTCACTGACCCGACGGACACACGTCTTGCGCTGGCCCGGTTGTCCTCAGCAGGACCACCGCCTCGCCCCCTTCAACCATCGCGAGCCCGAGCTGCAATCGCGCTGATCGCGACAGGCACGGAGGCCTGTCAGTTTGCGACGGCCGTCGGTCAGGTGGAGGTGACGTAGTCCCGGACCAAAGGCGGCGACATGCTCCGCTGTGCCGTGGTGCGCGACGGCCCCTGCCGAGCCGCCCCCGTCGGCATCGGGGAGGCCTTGACCTGCGCACACTCCCCTACCGGGCGACATGAAGCGTTATCGATCGCATCGCAGAACCGCGGAGCACTCCGCGGCAAGCAGGACGCTGCACCCACTCTGACCTGTAGAAACGAGAAGCCGCAGGTGGGCGCGGGTGCAGTTGAGCGCCGTTGCGGGCAGTTGGATGCAGTTCAACGCCATTCAGCTCACCCGACTGCTCCCCACGTGCTCCCCGATCCCCGGCGCGGCGGCCACGGCGTCCCGGCGCCTTGGCGCTTCGCATCGCCGCGTCTCCCAAGGAACAGCACCGCGGCTGATAATCACTCAACGTGATCGACGTCCTGAGACAGCGCGCACGGTCGGCGGCAGATCCGGGTGGATAGACTTTCAGGCGCTTCCAGACCTTGTCCGTTTGGACTGGGAAACGTCCTCAACGATCACGAAACGCGAGGGGAATGGACAGCAACGGGATCGTCTTGCTCTCGGGCCCTCCGTGCTCGGGCAAGACCACGGCAGGGGCGGTTCTGGCTGCGGAGCAGTACTCCTCGGGTCACGGTCGGATCCACCTGGAGGTCGACACCCTCTTCGACCTCCTGTTCCCTGGATCCGATCGGAATCGTGACGATCGCCTGCGCGCCTACGACGGTACGCACCTCCTCGCCCGCATGTTTGTCGATCATGAAGAGACTGTGGTCCTTGAGTGCACCTACGCTCGGCGTGACCAGCGAGCCAGTCTCCTGAAAGCGTTGGCCGGCTCCTCTGCATCGCTCCGGGTCGTCGAGTTCTTCGTGACGCCCGAAGAGGCCGTGAGCCGATTCCGGGAGCGTCACCAAGCCACGGATCTCGACGAAGCGCTCGTCCGCGAGCGGGCCGATGCGTTCCCGTACTTCGACGAGGCCCTCCGCCTTGAATCATCCGCTGGGACCCCCGAGGAACACGCCCAGAGCATCATCAGGTGGCTGCAACAGAGTCCTCGGCCAGTGGACCAGGAGGCGTGGGCTCGGGCTGGAAGGGGCTGGAGCTGAGGGCTGCATTAGATCCACAGTCCCCTCATCGACAATTGAGGGCGTCGTCGGCGCCGGTGCGACCCACGACGGTGACGCCTTGGGGCCCGCCGAAGAGGTCTCCAGCCTGAAGGGCCTGCTCAGGACGTCACCCGTGGGATCGGTGTCTCAAATGACGGAACTGCAGCGCCCGCTGCGCCTGCCCGCACCGCGCACCGTCGCGCCCACCGCGCTGCGGTTGACCATGGCCGGCTGAGCGACTGCTCCCGCTCCGGTCAGCCAGCCCCGAAGCAGACGAACGCCGCCGCGGTGGCCTGGGCGGGACCGTCGCCCGCCGCACCGAACGCCCACTGCGCGTCGGCGAGGGCTCGCGCCGGGCCGGCACCCGCCCGCATCCGCGCGTGCAGGTCCAGCATCAGTGCCGTGGTGGGCTCGGCCGGCACGGGCAACACGGTCGCGATCAGGCACCGGGTGCCGAGCGCCAGGAGCACCGCGGTGAACCCCATGACCTCGTCGCCGGGGCGTAGCCCGGTCAGGCCGGAGTCACAGGCGGAGAGCACCACGCAGCCGGGCGGCCGGGCGACCGCCTCCCACTCGTGGGCGAACAGCGGCCCGTCGGCCAGTTCCAGGGTGGAGAACTGCGGGTTGTCCGCGCGGAACGTGCCGTGGGCGGCGATGTGCACCAGCCCTGCCCCGTCCAGCGCGGCGGTCAACGCCGCGGCGGTGGCGTCGGGCCCGGTGAGCCGCCGCGCCCCGGGCAGGACCTGGGCGAGCCGGCATACCTCGGTGTGCCCGGCCGGCAGGCGCGGGCCGGCGGCCAGGACCGGCGGCCCGGCCGGCAGCTCCCGCCGGTCCGCCCCGAGCCAGGCGGTGGCCGAGGGGGCGACGGTCACCGGACGCCCCGCGCAGGTGGGCAGCGCCGACCAGGGCACCGCGTGCAGCGCCCCGACCGGAACGATCACCAGGGCCCGGTCTGCCAGCCGCCGCCGCAGCGGGGCGAACAGCAGCCGGTCCAGGGCGGCCGCGGCGTGGACGGCCCCCGCCCGCGCGGCGGCCGCGTCGCCGGTGGTGACCAGCCGGCGCAGGGCGAACCGGTGCCGGCGGGCCAGGTCCGACGCGGCGGCGAGCGGGCCCAGGTCGTGCAGGCTGGCCCGGCCGTCGCGGACCAGCACCGCCCGGATCCGGTCGCCGTGGGCCACCAGCTCGACCAGCACCCGGGAGCCGAGCCGCGCGGCCAGCGCGCCCACCCCGGGCGGGGCCAGCACGGCGCCCTCACCGGGCACCCGCCGGGCCAGGTCCCGGATGCGCTGCTCCAGCCGGGCCTGCCGGCCGCGCAGGGCGGTTGCCGGGCGGCCGGCCAGCACCTCGTCTTCGAGCAGGCCGCTGACCAGTCGGAGCTCAGCGAGCGCCGCCACCAGGTCGGGGTCGGCCGGGGGCCGGGCCGGCCGGGCCCGCAGCGCATTGGCCCGCCACCGCTCCGCCCACGCCAGGACCCGCGCCGGCGCGCCCGCCCGGACCGCGATGTCGAGGCCCTCGGCCGCCAGTTCCTGACCGTACGCTCCGCTGTGGGCACGCAGCTCCGTGGCGCCGAGCGACATGCGGTGCCGGTCGAGCACGGCCAGCCCGCGGCGCAGCGCCCGGGCGGCCCCGGGTTCGTCCCCGCCGAGCCGACGCGACAGGGCCAGGGCGTACCAGCCCTGTGCCCGCCGGTCGGCGGTGCCGCG
>NZ_JBEXHP010000072.1:0-29798 GCF_040607895.1 Micromonospora sp. NPDC005220 | reverse complement strand
ACCGCGTCGGCGCCGTCGAGGTGCGCGGCCAGCTGCCCGACCGGGGTGTGTTCCAGGTCGCAGACGACGGGGGTGGTGCCGGCGGCGCGGAGCGTCGCGGCCTGCTCGGGGTTGCGGATGAGGCCGACGGCGGTGTCGCCGCGCCCGGCGAGGTGACGTTCCAGCAGTAGGGCGGTCTTGCCGTGGCCTCCGGCGATGACGACGCGCATGCGCCCAACCTACCGGCGGCATCGGCTTGACCTTGACCTTCGGGTAACCCCGAGCCTGGTGGGCGTCGGTCGCCGGGACCGGTACGAGGAGGATGTCGACGTGGGGCTGATGACCATCGGGGCGTTCGCCCGGGCGGCGAGGCTGACGCCGAAGGCGTTACGCCTGTACGACCAGGTGGGGTTGCTGGCGCCGACCGCTGTCGATCCGGAGTCCGGCTACCGGCTCTACGACCCGGCCCAGCTGCCGGTGGCTCGGCTGGTCGCCCAGTTGCGTCGGCTCGGCATGCCGTTGGCGACGATCCGGGTGGTGTGTGGCCTGGAACCCGCCGCGGCGGCGGAGGCGATCACCGCGTACTGGCGGCAGGTCAGCGCTGACACCGCGGTTCGCGCCCGGCTCGCCACCCTCCTCGTGGACCACCTGTCTGAAGGGGGCACCACCATGTCTGACCCGGATTCCACAGTTGCCGTCCGCTGCGCCGCCGGTTGTGACACCGGGCTGGTGCGCGACAGCAACGAGGACACCGCGTACGCCAGCGAGCGGTTGCTGGCGGTGGCCGATGGTATGCGGGGGCCCGGCGGGGCGGCCGCCAGCGCGGCCGCCGTCGACGCCCTGAAGCGGTTGGCGTTCACCGACGTGCCGGCCGCCGACCTGTTGACGAGGTTGGCCGGTGCGGTGAGCGACGCCGACCGGGCCGTGCACGGCGTGGCGACCGACGCCGACCAGCCGGTCACCACGCTGACCGCGCTGCTGTTCAGCGGTTCCCGGGTGGCGCTGGTGCACGTCGGTGACACCCGGGCCTACCTGCTGCGCGGCGGCGAGCTGTCGCTGCTCACCCAGGATCACACCTGGGTGCAGGCGCAGGTCGACCTGGGCAGGCTCGACCGGGGCCAGGCCGCGACGCATCCGCAGCGTGCGGTGCTGGTGCGCGCCCTCGGCGGCGGCCGGCAGGTCGAGGCGGATCTCGCGCTGCGTACCGCGCTGCCCGGGGACCGGTACCTGCTGTGTTCCGACGGGCTGTCCGCGGTCGTCGACCGGGCCGAGCTGCGGTCGGCGGTGGCCGCGGCCGCGGATCCCGAGGACACGGTGCGGGAGTTGATCGGTCTGGCGCGGGCCGAGGGGGCGCCGGACAACGTCGCCTGCGTCGTCGCCGACGTCGTCGCGGTGTAGCCGTCACCGGCGACCCGCGCCGGGTGGGCGACCCCACCTGGCGCGGGTTCGGCGTCAGCGGACGGGTTGAGGCAGCATGGAGAGGTGATGGAGAGCCTCGACGCGTTGACCTCGCTGGTGGCCGGTGGTGGGGTGGTGGTGCTCAGCGGCGCCGGCCTGTCCACCGAGTCGGGGATTCCGGACTACCGGGGGCCCAGCGGGGTGGCGCGACGGCACACGCCGATGACCTTCCAGGCGTTCACCCGGGATCCCCTCGCTCGGCGGCGTTACTGGGCGCGTAGTCACCTGGGGTGGCGGTTGATCGGGGGCGCGGCGCCCAACGCCGGGCACCGGGCGGTGGCCGAGCTGCAACGCGCCGGTCTGGTCGACACCGTGATCACCCAGAACGTCGACGGTCTGCACGGTGCGGCCGGCAGCACCTCGGTGATCGAGTTGCACGGTCGTCTGGATGAGGTGACCTGCCTGGACTGCGGCAACCTGACCTCCCGGGAGGAGCTGGACCGGCGGCTGCGCGAGGCGAACCCGGACTTCGTGGCCCGCGTCGCCGGGGTCAACCCGGACGGTGATGTTGATCTCCCGGACGAGCAGGTGGCGGCGTTCCGGCCGGTGGACTGCGGGATCTGCGGCACCGGGATGGTGAAACCGGACGTGGTGTTCTTCGGTGAGACGGTGCCGCCGCAGCGGGTGACACGGTGTTTCGCGGCCGTGGAGCAGGCCCGGTCGGTGCTGGTGCTGGGGTCGTCGTTGACGGTGATGTCGGGGCGCCGGTTCGTGATTCGGGCCGCGAAACGGGGCATCCCGGTCGCCATCGTCAACCAGGGGCCGACCCGTGGTGACGGTCACGCCACCGTGTGCGTCGACGCGCCGTTGGGTGTGGTGTTGCCGCAGGTGGCCGCGCGGGTCGGCGCCGGGACGCCGCTCGGGGTGTGACAGCGCGCCCCGGCCGGCGGCGGGGGTAGGACATCCGCTGGGAACACCAACGCTGGTAGCGTTGAGCACGCCGGTAACACCCACGTGGGAGAGACCGCCCGACAGCACGCAGGGCGGCGCCGAAGGGGCAAATCCTCCCCGGAACCTCTCAGGCAAAAGGACCTCGTGGGCAGGCACTGTGGAGTGCCCCTGTGGGTGCGACAGAGGGGGAGGCCGACCCGTCGACCTCGCCCCGGGAGTGCCTCCTATGACCGTAGAGCAGTTCGCCACCCGTCACATCGGTCCCGGCCCCGACGACGAGCGTCGGATGCTGGAGGTCGTCGGGCACGACTCGATCGACGAGCTGATGGACGCCGCGATCCCCGAGGTGATCCGCTGGCACGGCACCCTCGACCTGCCCGACCCGGCCACCGAGGCCGAGACGATCGCCGAGCTGCGGGCCCTCGCGGCCCGCAACACCGTCGCCGTCTCCATGATCGGGTTGGGGTATCACGGCACGCACACCCCGGCGGTGATCCGCCGCAACGTGCTCGAGGACCCGGCCTGGTACACGGCGTACACGCCGTACCAGCCGGAGATCAGTCAGGGCCGCCTGGAGGCGCTGCTGAACTTCCAGACCATGGTCACCGACCTGACCGGCCTGGCCACCGCGAACGCCTCCATGCTCGACGAGGGCACCGCGGCGGCGGAGGCGATGACCCTGGCGCGGCGGGCCTCCAAGAGCAAGAGCCGGGTGTACGTCGTCGACGCCGACGCGTTGCCGCAGACCATCGCGGTGATCACCAGCCGGGCCGAGCCGCTCGGCATCGACGTGCGGGTCCTCGACGTCGAGCGCGACGAGTTGCCGGCGGAGTTCTTCGGCCTGCACCTGCAGTACCCGGGCGCGTCCGGGGCGGTCCGTGACCACGCCGGCCTGGTCGAGGCGGCGCACGCCGTCGGCGCCCTGGTGACCGTCGCGGCGGACCTGCTGGCGTTGACGCTGCTGCGCGCACCGGGGGAGATCGGCGCGGACATCGCCGCCGGCACCACCCAGCGTTTCGGCGTACCGATGGGCTTCGGTGGGCCGCACGCCGGTTACCTGGCGGTCCGTTCGGGCCTGGAGCGGATGCTGCCCGGGCGTCTGGTCGGGGTGTCGCGCGACGCGGACGGCAACCCGGCGTACCGGTTGGCGTTGCAGACCCGTGAGCAGCACATCCGGCGGGAGAAGGCGACCAGCAACATCTGCACCGCGCAGGTGCTGCTCGCGGTGATGGCCGGCATGTACGCCGTCTACCACGGCCCGGACGGGCTGCGGGACATCGCGACGCGTACCCATGCGATGGCGGCGCAGCTCGCGGCCGGGTTGCGCGCCGGTGGCGTGCAGGTCGCGGACGTCGCGTTCTTCGACACCGTCACCGCGAGCGTGCCCGGCGGCGCGGCGCGGGTCGTCGCGGCCGCCGCGCAGCGGGGGGTGAACCTGCGGCTGGTCGACGCCGACCGGGTGGGAGTGTCCTGCGACGAGACGACCACCCTCGCGCACCTGACGCAGGTGTGGGCGGCGTTCGAGGTGCCCCCGTTCGACGGCGACGGCGACGGGGCCCTGCCGGTCGACCTGACCCGCGGCAGTGACTTCCTCACCCACCCGGTGTTCCGCAGCCACCACTCGGAGACGGCGATGCTGCGCTACCTGCGGCGGCTGTCGGACTTCGACTACGCCCTGGACCGGGGCATGATCCCGCTGGGGTCGTGCACGATGAAGCTGAACGCGACCACCGAGATGGAGCCGGTCAGCTGGGCGGAGTTCGCCAACATCCACCCGTTCGCGCCGGACACGCAGACCGTCGGGTACCGGGAGATGATCGGTCAGCTGGAGTCGTGGCTGGCCGAGGTGACCGGCTACGACGCGGTGAGCGTGCAGCCCAACGCCGGTTCGCAGGGTGAGCTGGCCGGGTTGCTGGCGATCCGCTCGTACCACGCGTCGCGGGGCGAGACGCACCGCGACGTGTGCCTGATCCCGTCGTCGGCGCACGGCACCAACGCGGCGTCGGCGGTGATGGCCGGCATGCGCGTCGTGGTGGTGGCCTGCGACGACGACGGCAACGTCGACCTCGTCGACCTGGACGCGAAGATCGACAAGCACAAGGACGCGCTCGCCGCGATCATGGTGACGTACCCGTCGACGCACGGCGTGTACGAGACGGGCATCGCGTCGCTGTGCGCGAAGGTCCACGACGCCGGCGGGCAGGTGTACGTCGACGGGGCGAACCTCAACGCCCTGGTCGGGTTCGCCAAGCCCGGCAAGTTCGGCGCGGACGTGTCGCACCTGAACCTGCACAAAACGTTCTGCATCCCGCACGGCGGCGGTGGGCCCGGTGTGGGCCCGGTGGCGGTGCGCGCGCACCTGGCGCCGTTCCTGCCCGGCGACCCGCTGGGCGCGCACGCCGACGCCACCCCGGCGATCTCGGCGGCGAAGTACGGGTCGGCGGGCATCCTGCCGATCCCGTGGGCGTACCTGCGGATGATGGGCGCCGAGGGGCTGACCCGGGCGACCGGGGTGGCGGTCCTCGCCGCGAACTACGTGGCGGCGCGGCTGCGCGGGCACTTCCCGGTGCTGTACGCCGGCAACAAGGGCCTGGTGGCGCACGAGTGCATCCTGGACCTGCGGCCGTTGACGAAGGCGACCGGGGTGAGCGTCGACGACGTGGCGAAGCGGCTGATCGACTACGGCTTCCACGCGCCCACGATGTCGTTCCCCGTCGCCGGGACGCTCATGGTGGAGCCGACCGAGAGCGAGGACCTGGCCGAGCTGGACCGGTTCTGCGACGCGATGATCGCGATCCGCGCGGAGATCGACAAGGTCGGCTCGGGGCAGTGGCCGGCGGGGGACAACCCCCTGGCCAACGCGCCGCACACCGCGGCGATGGTCAGTGGTGACGAGTGGTCGCACGCGTACCCGCGGTCGGTGGGCGCGTACCCGGGCGGGGTGGACCGGGCCGGAAAGTACTGGCCGCCGGTGCGGCGCATCGACGGCGCGTACGGCGACCGGAACCTGGTCTGCTCGTGCCCGTCGCCGGAGGCGTTCGAGGACTGACCACGCCGGAGGCGTCAAACGACTGACGACGCCGGAGGCGGTGAAGGACTGATGACGGCGCGCCGGGGCGGGCGGTACGGCCTGCCCCGGCAGCCGCTGCGACCTGGGCGGGGACGTCCCTTACCGGGGGACTAGCCTGGGTCGACGGCGGCTATTCGGTGACGCTGCGTGATTGGTTAGGCCACCAGGGCGTGGCGGGCGGGGCCGCGGTGCGGTGCGATGCTGCTGCCGTCGGGGAGCAACTCGCCGGTGTCCTCGAAGACGATGACACCGTTGCAGAGCAGGCTCCAGCCCTGCTCACGGAAGCAGGCGAGGACCCGCGCGGCTTCCCGGTCGGTGGCTTCAGCGGAGGGACAGGTCGGTTGGTGCTGGCACATCGGGTTCTCCGGACTGTGGGGGCACTGTGTCATGGTTCACATGACCAGTGACGCACAGTACCAAGCGAAGGTGTCCACCATCGACCAGGTGCCCGCCTGCCGCCCGGGAAATCCACTGAACGGATGAGGAAGGTTGGACCGTACGGCGTGGAAACGCTCCCAAGGGTGTGCGCCGAGGGCGGCCCGGCTGTAATGGCCGCGGACCGCGGCCCGGCCGTGGTCAATGTTCCCGGCGCGCCGGCCGCGTGCCGGGGCGCGCTGACCGAACGCGCCCGCCTGCACTGGTCACGCGGCGACGGCGGTGATCCCGCGGCCCTCGCCGAGGAGTTCCTCGCCGCGCACGGCCTGCCCCTGCACGACCTGACCCGACCCGCCCCGGGCCGGCACGGCACCGGGGCCTGCGGGGCGGCGCTGTACCTGTCCGCCGCCGCCGGGGCGCTGCTGGCCGGCGCCCCCACCGGAGCGCCCGAACCCGCGCCGACCCTGCCCGACCTCGCCGTCGTCGTCTACGAACACGGTCCCACCCGGGCCACCCGGCCCGGCCCACCGCCACAGTGGTGGCTCGGCGAGTGGACCGAGAGCTGGACCCCCCGCCAGCACGCCGCCGCCGTCGACGCGGTCCGCGCCGCCATCGGCCGCGGCGACGTCTACCAGAGCAACCTCGTCGGCCACGCCGCCGCCCCGTACACCGGCGACCCGCTGCCCGCCCTGAGCCGCCTCGGCGCGCTCCCCGGCGCCCGCTACGGCGGCGTCCTCACCGGCGACGGCTGGGCCATCGGCTGCGCCTCCCCGGAAACCCTCGTCGAGGTCACCGACGGGCAGGTGATCACCCGACCGATCAAGGGCACCCGACCCGCCACCGCCACCGGCCGCGCCGAACTGCTCGCCAGCGCGAAGGAACGCGCCGAACACATCATGATCGTCGACCTGGAACGCAACGACCTCGCCCGCATCGCCCGCACCGGCACCGTCACCGTCGACGACCTGTTCGCCGTCCGCCGCTGGTGCGATCTGTGGCAGGCCGAATCGACAGTCCGCGCCGCCGCCGCCGACGGCCTCGGCCTCGCCGACCTGCTCCGCGCCACCTGCCCCGGCGGCTCCGTCACCGGCGCCCCGAAACTCGCCGCCCTGACCCAGATCAACACCCTCGAACCCGTCGGTCGGGGCGCCAGCATGGGCGCGCTGGGCTGGGTCGCCCCGGGCCACGTCGACCTCGGCCTGACCATCCGCACCGCCGCCGCCGACGGCCAGCGGCTGCACACCTGGGCCGGCGGCGGCATCACCTGGGACAGCGACGCGGACGCCGAAGTCGCCGAGGCCGCCGCGAAGACCACCCCGATCCGCGCCACCCTGGCCGGGCGCTGACCCCGGCACCGCACGGCGATACGCTGACCCTCATGACCATGCGGCCCATCCGGATCATCGGCGACCCCGTCCTGCGCACCGGATGCGAACCGGTCACCACCTTCGACGCCGAGCTGCGCGCCCTCGTCACCGACCTGATGGACACCCTGCTCGGCGCCCCCGGCCGCGCCGGCGTCGCCGCACCACAGATCGGCGTGAGCGCCCAGGTGTTCGTCTACGACGCCGACGGGCACCGCGGCCACCTCATCAACCCCACCCTGGAGCTGTCCGACGAGCTCCAGGACGACGAGGAGGGCTGCCTGTCCATCCCCGGGCTGTACTTCCCGACCGTACGGGCCCTGCACGCCACCGCCCACGGCGTCGACCAGCACGGCGAGCCGTTGACCATCGCCGGCAGCGGGTTCCTGGCCCGCGCCCTGCAACACGAGACCGACCACCTGGCCGGCCGGCTCTATGTCGACACCCTGCGCGGCGACACCCGCCGCCGCGCCCTGCGCGAGATCCGCGCCGGTCGCTTCGACTCACCTAGCCGCCGCCGCTAGGGCGTGTGTCAAGTCCTCGGTCGAGCCGAGGCGGAGTCCAGGCGGCGGTTCGGCAAGGCGGAGATGGGCTCGGATACCGGTGTTGTATCCGAGCCCATCTCCAACGCCGCCGGCCGTCGTCTGGGCCCGCCGCAGGCCGGCCAGGGGCTTTGACACACGCCCTAGGCCACCCACTGGTCGTGGCCCAGCTTCGCGACCAACGCGACCACCACCACCAGCAACACCACCCGCACGAAACCGGAGCCGCGGCGCAACGCCATCCGCGCCCCCAGCACCGCGCCGGCGATGTTGCACACCGCCATTCCCGCGCCCAGCAGCCACCACACATGCCCGGTCACCCCGAACACCACGAGCGCGCCCAGGTTCGTCCCCGCGTTCACCACCTTCGCCATCGCCGAGCCGTGCACGAAGTCCGCGCCGACGAGGGCGGTGAACGCCAACACCAGGAACGTGCCGGTGCCCGGGCCGATCAACCCGTCGTACAGGGCGATGCCCACCCCGGCCACCGCGATCGCCGCCGCCACCCGCAGCGGAGTCCGCCTCGCCGGCACCGCCACCACCCCCAGCCGGGGACGCAGCAGCACGAACACCGCCACCGCCACCAACACGACCAGCACCACCGGCCGGTACGCCGACGCCGGCACCGCCCCGGCGAGCGCCGCGCCCACACCCGCGCTGAGCACCGCCAAGCCCGCCGCCGGCGCCACCACCCGCCAGTCGACCTTCGTCCGCCGGGCGTACGTCGCCGCCGCCGTGGCCGTACCGAAGATCGCGGCCAACTTGTTCGTGCCCAGCGCGGTGGCCACCGGTAACCCCGGGGCGGCCACCAGCAACGCCGGCAGCAGCAACAACCCGCCACCACCGACCACGGCATCGACCCACCCGGCCATCGCCGCGGCGGCCAGCAGAGTACTCAGCGATACGGCGTCCACGGGCCGCCATTCTCCCCACCGGTACGCGCCTGACCAGCCCCGAAGTGGCCAGCCTCACCTCAACGACCCCGGGTACGCCGCAACCACACCCCCAACGCCCCAACCGCCACGAACACCAGCACCGAGCAGAGCAACACCTTGACCACCCGGCAACCATGCCACGGGGACGTAAGGTGCAGGAGTGCGCCTGGCCACCTTCAACCTGCTGCACGGACGGTCCCTCACCGACGGGCTCGTCGACTCCGACCGACTCGCCGCCGCCATCGACGCCCTCGACGCCGACGTCCTCGCCCTGCAGGAGGTCGACCGCGACCAACGCCGCAGCGGCAACCTCGACCTCACCGCCATCGCCGCCCGCGCCCTCGACGCACCGCATCATCGCTTCGCCGCCGCCGTCGTCGGCACCCCCGGCGAACAGTTCCGCCCGCTGCGCCACGACGACGACGGCCACGGCGAACCCTGCTACGGCGTCGGGCTGATCAGCCGATACCCCGTACGCAGCTGGCAGGTCACCCGACTCAAACCGGCACCGGTACGCTCACCGGTCTACGTGCCCGGCCCCCGCAGCGGCCTCATCCTGCTGCACGACGAACCCCGCGTGGTCCTCGCCGCCGTCCTGGACACCCCTCACGGCCCGCTCACCGTCGCCGCGACCCACCTGTCCTTCGTACCCGGCTGGAACGCCCGCCAACTCCGCCAGACCGTCCGCGCCCTGCGCGCGCTACCGGCCCCCCGCGTCCTGCTCGGCGACCTCAACCTGCCCGCCGGCGCGGCCCGGCTCATCTCCGGCTGGCACCCCCTGGGCCGACGCCCCACCTACCCCTCCGGGCAGCCCCGCGTCCAACTCGATCACATCCTCGCCGACCGGCACGCCCTCGCCGCCCTCCCGCCGGTACGCGCCGTCACCGCGCCACCGTCCACCATCTCCGACCACCGCCCCCTGCTGGTCGACCTCGGCTGACACCGTCCCCACGGTCGACCCGGCTTCCTGAAAGCCGGGGCATCCCGTGCCCCGGACACCGCGCCTTCCTGACGACCGAGTCGATCAACGGCCGGCGGGGGAGCGGACCGCAAGATTCCCTCAAGATCATTGCATCGACGAACTTCGACGATCATGCTGGTCGACACGCGCCACGATCACCTCGTCGGAGGCCACATGAGACGTCAGCGACCCACCCTCCTCGCCGTGTCAACCCTCATCGCCGTCACCCTCACCACCGCGCCCACCCCCGCCAACGCCCACCGTGCTGCGCCACCCGACCAGGTCAGCGCCCTCACCGCCCACCAGGCCGACGGCTACACCACCCTCGCCTGGCAACCCGTCGACGGCGCCACCGACTACCAGATCGAACGCACCCCCGTCGACGCCGACAACAACCCCACCGGCGCACCCACCATCGTCGGCATCTGGCGACCCAACCGCCAGATCAACCAACAGGCACCCACCTTCGCCGACGCCGGCTACCACCCCGGCGACACCTTCCAATGGCGGGTACGCGCCCGCACCGGCAGCACCGAACAGCCCTACTCCGAACCGGTCACCGCCACCACCACCGCCCCCTGGGGCAACCCCACCACCCCCGGCGAGAGCCTGCGCACCCAGTGGGAAACCACCCACGCCGCGCAGTACACCAGCGACACCGACGAGTACGCCTACACCGCCGCCATCGACGCCCTCAGCGACCGGGTACGCGTCGTCGAACTCGGCCGCACCGTGCAGAACCGACCCATCAACATGCTCGTCATCGGCCACCCCACCCCACCGGCCACCCCCGCGGCCGTCGCCGCCACCGCACCCGTGGCCATCAACTGCAACGTGCACGGCAACGAACCCGGCGACCGCGAAGCCTGCCTCATCATGGCCCGCCAACTCGCCTTCAGCACCGACCCCCGCGTCACCGACCTGCTGCGCCACACCACCGTCCTGATCGTCCCCACCATCAACGGCGACGGCCGCGCCAACAACACCCGCGGCAACTCCACCGGCCAGGACCTCAACCGCGACTACTCCCTGATCCGGCAACCCGAAACCGCCGCGTACATCACAATGGTCCGCGACTACCGACCCGTTGCCGGCTACGACGGCCACGAATTCGGCAACTCCCGCGCCGGCGACCTGCCGATGCTGCCACCCCGGCACCAGAACGTCGCCCAACCCATCTTCGACCAGTCCCAGGACATGATCGAAGGCCACATGTACGCCAAGGGCGCCGAAGCCGGCTGGTGGGCCTGCCCCTACGGCTGCGAAGGCGGCGGCAACGTCGGCCTCAGCGAGGAAACCATCCTGCGCAACACCCTCGGGCTCAAGAACGTCACCAACTCCCTGCTCGAACTGCGCAGCTCCGGCGGCCAGACCCGCCCCGACGAGGGCAACACCGCCAACAACCGACGCCGCAAGACGTACTCCGCCCTGTGGACGTTCCAGCAGTTCCTCGACTACCACCGCGGTGACCGCGCCGACATCCTCACGGCCCGCACCGAGGCCATCGAATCCCAAGCCGCCAACACCGGCCGGCTCGTCTTCCGCGGCTCCCGCCCCATCCCCGCCCACCCCGCACCCCACCCCGGCGACAGCCCACCGCCACTCGACGCGCCGCCCGCCGACCTGATCCTCGACAACCCGCCCTGCGCCTACAAACTCACCGACGCGCAGTACAACGGCGCCCGCACCGACGGACCCGGTGGCGTCGGCACCACCGTCGCCCAGCGCATCGCCGCCCACGGCTGGAAGGTCATCACCATCGGCGACGACCATTACGTCCCCCTCAACCAGCCCGAACGCGGCCTCATCCCGCTGCTCCTCGACACCAAGGGCGTGGAGAAGCTCGCCGACGGCGAACGCGTTTATCCCACCCTCACCGGCCGCCGCAACGGACCCCTGGTCGTCACCGGCTTCACCTGCGCCGACGACGCCACCATCAACGGCCCGGTCACCGTCCGGGCCGGCGCGGCACTCGTCACGACCGCAACGACCATCAGCGGCCCGCTCACCGCCACCGGCGCCGCCGGCGTCCTCCTCGCCGACAGCACCGTCAACGGCCCGGTCCGCATCGCCACCACCACCGACGCCATTTCCATCATCGACGTCACCATCGCCGGCCCGGTCGACCTGTCCGGCAACACCACCGGCACCGACGCACCGGTGCTCGCCGGCACCACCATCCGCGGCCCCCTCAGCTGCACCGGCAACAACCCCGCACCGACCAACCTCGGCGTCGCCAACACCGTCAACGGCCCCCGCACCGCCCAGTGCGCGGCGCTGTGACCGACAGCTAGCGAGCCACCATGCCGGCGGCGCGGGCCCGACGCCCGTGCCGCCGGCACCTCAGCACCCACCCCGCACCCGTGGAGGCCGCCGTGTCGCACCCCGCCACTCCGCCACGACACCCCCGACGGCTGCAACTCGGCCTGCTCCTGCCGACCCTGCTGCTCGCCGCCTGCACGGGCAGCCCCGCAGCTCCCCGCACGGACGCCGCCCCAGCGACCGCACCCCAGGTCACCGGGCCACTCTGCGCCGCCCTACCCACCGGCACCGACCCCGGCAACCCGAGCTTCCTCGCCGGCCAACCCGTCGATGAGGCGCTGCGCTGGATCCCCACCCTCACCACCTTCGAAGCGGCAGTGCGCACCAGCGGCGTCCTCACCGACCTGCCCGCCGGCGCCGGCGTCACCGTCCTGGCACCCTCCGACGACGCGTTCGCCGCCACGTTCTCCGAGGACAACTGGGACGACCTCATGACCCACCACACCGACCAACTTCGCACCCTGCTGAAAGCCCACCTCATCACCGGAACCCACCCGATCGCCGACCTCACCACCGCCGGCACCGCCACCACCCTCGACGGCTCCACCGTCACCGTCATCCGCACCGGGCCCACCGCCCGCCTCGCCGACCGCGCGGAGACGGTCTGCGCCGACTACCAGGCCACCAACGCCCGCATCCACATCATCAACGCCGTCCTCGGCCCACTGCCCGTCACCGCCGACGGCACCGGTCACCGCGCCCACTGACCACGCTCACCCCGGCGGCACCAGACCCGCCAACGCCCGGTTGGTCCGATTGGCGCGGACCGCATCGCGCTGCTGCCCGGCCGTCACCTCGATGTACGTCTGCGACGACGCCAACGACGCGTGCCCCAACAACCGCATGATCTCCGCCGCGCTCGCACCGTCCTCCGCCAACCGGGTCGCGAAGGTGTGCCGCAGCGCGTGCAGCCGCGCACCACGCGGCACCCGGTCACCGATGCCCGCGCGCCGGTAACACGACTCGACGAGATACTGCAGGCCGCCACGACGCAACGGCTCACCACGCCGATCGACCAGAAACGCGGAGTCGGGGCGTACCGACCGCGAACCGAAGCGCCGCACCCGACTGTCCAGGTAGTCCCGCAACACCCGGTCCAGGTCCGCCTCGATCGGCACCACCCGAGGCCGTCCGCCCTTGCCCGCCACCTCGACCCGCCGCTCACCGGGCCGACCGCCGAGCGAGTCGACGCGCAACGCCAGCAGCTCCGACAGGCGCAGCCCGGCGCACAGCGCCACCGCCAGCACCGCCACGTCCCGCTCCGGCCACGGGTCGCGTTGCCGACCGTCGTCACGCGCGACGGAGGCGAGCAGCACCTCGGGGGTGTCCGCCCCGCGCAGCGGCTTCGGCTGGGGGAGTAGCGCCCGAGGCCGCCCGACCGCCGGCATCGGGTTACCCGCCACGAACCCGTCCGCGACCAGGAACGTGAAGAAGCTGTTCCAGGTGGACCAGGCCCGATGCACCGACGCGGGCGCCCGGGGAGCGGCGAACCGGGCGAAGGCCGCCCGCATCACCCGGGGGGAGAGGTCGGTGATCGACAGCGAGTCCAGGGGGAGGGGAGGGGCCTCCCCGACCAGGGCCGCGACCGCGAGCAGATCTCTGCGGTACGCGGCCAGGGTGTGCGGGGACGGCTTGCGGGTGGCCCGCGCGGTCAGGAACTCCTCGATCAGCACTCCGAGCGATTCGTCCTGTTTGTCATGCATAAGGGATATTATGCAGCATTTTCGCGTTCCCTGGAAGGGGGACCGAGAAAGGGGGAGAAGATGCCACAACCCCGGCGATACGTCCTCACGGGAGCGCCCGGCGCCGGCAAGACAACCACGATCGAGGCGCTGCACCACAGGGGACACGTCACCGTCCAAGAGGCCGCCACCGACCTCATCGCCGACATGCAGACACAGGGGTACGCCGAGCCGTGGCACCGCCCCGACTTCCTCGACGCCGTCGCCGCGCTGCAACACCACCGGCAGGTCGGAGCCGACGCGCGTGAGCCGGTCCAGTTCTACGACCGGTCGCCGCTGTGCACCCTGGCACTGGCCCGCCACCTGGGCAGACCGATCGGCCCGGCACTGACCGCCGAGGTGGACCGGATCATGCGCGAGCGCACCTACCACCGCCTGGTGTTCCTGATCAGCCCGCTGGGCTTCATCCGACACACCGCAGCGCGCCAGATCAGCTACGCCGACGCGCTGGCCTTCGCCCGCCTGCACCAGGAGGTGTACGAGGAGCACGGGCACCAGCTCGTCGAGGTGCCAGCCGGACCGGTGCGGAAACGGGTGGCCCAGATCGAGAAACACGTATGGTGCGCGACATGACGTTGCCCGTTGCCACCTGCCCCGAGTGTGGTCAACCCGGCAGACCCACCGTGTACCGAGATCCGGACGATCCCAGGAGCTGGGTCTGTCCCGAGGGGCACCGGTGGCGGGCGACCGACCGACCCGGGTGGTCTCCATGGGCATCGCCCACCGCCGTCGTCCGCGACTCAAGAGCCGCAACGCTCCGGACGGAACCCACGGACGTCAGCAAGGACGGGCGGCGCTGGCGGATCGGCACGGTCAGCGACGTCGACTGGCTCGCCGGGCACACCACGCAGGGTCTGTCGGTCACCACCGCGATCCCGCCGGTGTTCGAGGCGTACGGCACCTTCCACCCACCCGCCGGGGTTGGTTTCGCCGCCCACGAACGTGCGGTGATCGACGAGCTGGTGGCGTGCACGCCGGATCAACCCTGGTGGCTGGGCTTCCTCGACACCGGCGCCCACGACGTCGTCTTCCCGCAGGCGCCGAGGGTGTCCCTCTACTGGGGTTGGCCGTACGTCCTGGTCGAGGCCGGGCCGGAACAGGCCCTCAGCTGGCGAACTGGTCACCTGCGCGGCGACGGGGCGCTGCCCGACCTGTTCTTCCCGGCGGATCGCTCCTGGCTCGTCTCCGCCCTGTGGGACGACACCTGGACCGATATCGGCGCCAGCGGCGCGTTGCTTGCCGCTCTGCGGGGCAACCCGCTGGTCAACGCGCGCCGCGTCAGGCCGGACGAGGACGCGTGTCCGCCCGGCCTGACGCGCGACTGACCGCCGTCGGCGTGACGGTGAGGGGACCGCCAGAACGTCCTACTTTACATAATGTGCATTATCGAATAATCGCAAGAACGGCTGGACAGTGGACAGTCATGAATCTCTGCACAACGTAACTTCATCAGTGGTCGCTGTCTCGACACCTGGAGTCGGCGTTCCGTGAGCTGTTGCACGCGCACCAGTCAGATCTCGCAGCAGACCAGGAGGAGACGCGGCGTGGGGATGGTCGAGACGGCGTTGCTGCGCCTGGCCGGCTCCGTGGTGACACCGGCGGTGAAACGATGGCTGGGACGCCGCCGGGAACAACGGGAACGTGAGACGCCGCTCATCGAGCTGATCGGCTCGGGGATCACCGATGACCTCGGCCTGCGCCGGGCGGGCCGGCGGTTGGACGACATCGTCGACACCGTCTACGAACGCCTGCAGCCGCTGGTGCGCCGCCGGGAGCCGGCGCTGCCCGACAACGAGATCGCCGCCGCTCTGAACGCGGTGGCCGACACGCTGCGCGACGCGGACCTGTCCGACGCCGCAGTGTTCGCCGACGATGTCGACCCCGCGCTGATGGCCACCCGACTGCGCCGGCAACTGCCCGACGTTCCCGCGCGGGCGGGCCTGAGCGAGGCGGCAGCCCACCTGTACGGCAGGGTCCTCGACGAGTGCTGCACCTGCCTGACCCAGTTGGTCGTGCAACTCCCCCCGTTCCAGGGTCGCGCCACCGTACAGACCCTGGAACGGCTGTCCACGGTGGCCGACAGCCTCACCCAGGTTCTGGCACGGCTACCGGTGACCAGTTTGGACGCCCCTACCGGGACCAGTCATGACGCCCAGTTCCGGAGCCGGTACCTGGCCCACCTGCTCACCGTGCTGGACCATCTGGAACTGTTCGGCGTCGACGTGCACCGCTACCGACTGCGAACTCCGCTGAGCATCGCGTACATCAGCCTCGCCGTCACCGGCGGCACCACCCGTAGCCTGCGACGCGGTAGATCCCGCTGGGATCCTGGCCTGTTGCGTGCCGACAGCGGTGGTGACAGCGCCTCGGTGCGGGCCGAGCAGGCCCTTGGCGATGCCGCGCGGGTCTTGCTCCGTGGTGATGCCGGCTCCGGGAAGACCACTCTGATGCAGTGGATCGCGGTCACCGCGGCCCGGCACGAGTTCACCGGAGAACTCGCCAGCTGGAATGGGCGTACCCCGTTCCTGATCCGGCTGCGTGAGCACGTCGCCCAGCCGTTGCCTCCCCCGGAACGGTTCCTCGACCTGATCGCCGCCACGATCGCCGGGCTGATGCCCCCCGGGTGGGTGCACCGCCAACTCGGCACCGGGGCGATCCTGTTGGTCGACGGCGTCGACGAGGTGCCCGAAGGCCAACGGAGGACGGTCCGCGACTGGCTGCACGGCCTCCTGTCCGCCTACCCCGACCTGCGGGTCGTGGTCACCTCCCGGCCGGCCGCCGCGTCCGCCCGCTGGCTGGACACCGAAGGGTTCGCCTCGGTGTTTCTGGAGCGGATGGGACCGGCCGACGTCAAGGCGCTGATCCGGCACTGGCACGAAGCCGTCCGGCGCGCCGCCGACCTGCCCTGCGAACCCCATCTGTTGCCCGGCTACGAACAACGGCTGCTCGCCCAACTGGACGGCAGCGCCCACCTGCAGAACCTCGCCGGCAGCCCGCTGCTCTGCGCGATGCTGTGCGCGCTGAACCTGGACCGGGACAGCAATCTGCCCCGCAATCGGATGGACATCTACCAGGCCGCCATCGACATGCTGCTGCACCGCCGCGACTCGCAACGGGGCGTCCCCACCGCACTACCGGAACTGACCAGCCGCGACCAGGCGCAGCTCTTGCAGGAGGTCGCCTGGTGGATGACCCAGAACAGCCGCACCGAACTCACCCGCGCCGAAGCGACACAGCGCTTCGACCATCGGTTGGCCGGGATCCGGCACATCACCGCTCCCGTCGCCGCCGTGCTCGAGCACATGATTCAACGCAGCGGCGTGCTGCGTGAACCGGTGCCCGACCGCATCGACTTCGTCCACCGCACCTTTCAGGAATACCTGGCTGCCCGTGAGGCCGCCGACCAGGGGCACACCGGTGCCCTTCTCGAGCACGCCCATCTCGATACCTGGCGCGAGACCATCATTCTGGCCGCCGGCCACGCCAACGCGCCTGTCCGCACGCAACTCCTCACCGGCCTGCTCACGCTCGCCGACGAGCGACCGAAGCAGGCCCGACGGTTGCGGCTGCTCGCTGCGTCGTGCCTGGAAACCGCGCCCGCGGTCGAGCCGGAAATCCTTACCCGGATCCGTTCCCACCTGCGCGAGCTGCTACCCCGGTCGGTTGCCGAAGCCCGGTCCCTGGCGGCTGTCGGAGAACCACTGCTCGCCGAGCTGCCGGCCGATCTCAGCACGTTGAGTGAGGCCCAGGCCGCCGCCACGGTCAGGGCCGTGGCTCTGGTCAACGGGCCCAATGCGCTCGCCACCCTCGCCCGCTACGGCACCGACCCCCGCCCTCGCGTCCAGCAGCAGCTCATCACGGCGTGGGAGTACTTCGACCCCACCGACTATGCCGACCGGGTTCTCGCTGACGCACCTCTTAAAGGTGGTGAGGCGATGATCCGCACCGCTACCCTGCTCCCCGCGCTGCCCCGCCTGCGCCACCTCGCCAAGACAATCATCCGCAGCGACCAGAAGTTGGACCTGGCTCAACTCTCGGACGTGCCGCACCTGACCGAAGTTCAGCTCGCGAATGGGGTCGTTGGCGACCTTGAGCATCTGGCCAAGAGTTCCGACCTGTCCAGCATTTGGTTGGAAGCCGATCAGCAACTGTTGGATCTCTCCTCGCTGCCGAAGTTGCCCAGACTTACGGACCTGTCCCTGTGGGGCCTTGCACCCGACCAAGACCTCACGGCCCTCACCCATATGACGCAGCTGAGATGGCTCGCGTTGGGCGGAGTGGAGGTTAGCGGACGCCTTCTCGCTGAGCTCATCGCGCTGCAATACCTGAATTTCAGTCCACCCCCGCTGTGGGATCCGGCGATGCTCGATCCTCTGCGAAACCTGACGCAGCTGGCGCTCTTTGACAGCGAGGAGCCTGCCGGCGGGGTCCATGAGCTGGCGGTGAAACTCCGTCAATTAAAAGTCACGTACCTGTGGTTAGCCGACTGCACATGGTTGACGGACCTGGCCGCGCTGGCCTCGATCGACACTCTGACCGACCTGGTGATTGACCGGA
The DNA here is from genome assembly GCF_040607895.1 of Micromonospora sp. NPDC005220. NCBI lineage: Bacteria > Bacillati > Actinomycetota > Actinomycetes > Micromonosporales > Micromonosporaceae > Micromonospora > Micromonospora sp. NPDC005220. Next base: position 11,602 of record NZ_JBEXHP010000072.1, on the reverse strand, counting down.
CACCCGTCACCGACCTGAGTCCCTTGGCCGGGTTGTCTCAGCTTCGCTGGCTGAGCATTGGCAACAGCGAACACGTGTTCGACCTCACTCCGCTCGTCGGGCTGGCGGAGCTCAATAACCTCACGATCGTGAGCTCAGCGCCGGGACTCGACCTGACACCGCTGCACGGAAAACGCATGACCGTCTATTTGCCGCGAAGCATTGAGATCGCAGATACCGCGCGCCCGGACGGGGTACGCATCAAACGCCGCTGAACCACACTGCGTACCTCGCTCCGGCGGACCCGCCGGTGTCTTGAGCGTGGCGTCGCTCGCTGCGTGGCCCTGGTCCTGGCCGCACTGCCGGATAGGCCAGTGGCGATGCACTCCCCCGGCCGGCGCTGCGTCAGGCCGCTGGGATGCCCGGTGTGCGGCGTAGCCAGTCCTGGGTGAGCGAGCGCAACAGTGCCGGTTGTTCGTACGGCAGGTAGTGCCCGGCCGCGTCGATCAGCGTGTAGGTGCCGCGGGGGTAGTGGCGCATGGCGCGGAACTGGTCGGCGTACCCGACGATGCCGTCCTGTCGGCCGGTGATCACGCTGACCGGGCCGTCGACGACGACCTCGGCGTTCTCGTCGGGCAGCGCGTAGCCGGGGCTGCTCTGGAGTTCCTGTTGGAAGGTCGGGTCGCCGGGGCCGCCGGCGTTCAGTGCCGCGAGCACCGTCGCGACGACGGTTGGGGTGCGGTGACCCAGGGCGGCGTCGAGGTGTGCGTGCAGGGCGGCGGGAGCGGCGTCGAGCCAGCCCGTGGGCGCTTCGAGCGGTGGGTTGTCGGGCAGGTTCCGGCTGTCGCGGGCGATGGTGACACCGGGGCAGACCAGGAGCAGGCCGCGGACGAGGTCGGGTCGTTGGCGTGCGATGCCGGCGGCCAGGTACGCGCCGTAGGAGCTGCCGGCGAGCAGGACCGGCGGGTCGACGTGGTGGTCGAGCCAGGCGCAGACGGTGTCGAGCACCGCCTGGGAGGTGGGTGGGCAGTTGGCGGGGGTGTCTCCGTGGCCGGGCAGGTCCAGGTAGATCTCTCGAAGGCCCTCCCCTGCGAAGGCGGGGCGGAGGGCGGCGGCGGTGGCGGCGCGGCTCGTGCTGAACATGGGTAGGCACACCACCGCTGGTCCGGTGTCCGTTGACTGGTCGAAGGCCAGGTGCATGCGGGAGTCCTCGCTGGAGTAGGGGTGTGCTCCAACGTCTCATGCCCAGCGAGATTGAGCCGGATCTCGACCCGCAGCTGAAGGCGTTGGACACCGTTTGCCGTCGCTGAGCGTCGTGGGCACCGGCCGGGCCGGCCGGTGCCCACGAACAGCTTGCGAGGGTACGGCTCAGAGCCAGGGCACCTGCGGGGACGGGTAGAAGTCGACCTGTTGCAGTCGCCAGCGGGGTGCCTGCTCCCCCAGTCGGGTCCGGAACGATTCCCAGTCGTGGCTGGCGGAGGTGGACCAGCCGAGTTCGGCGATCGCGGGTAGGCGGGGGAAGGCCATGTGTTCGATGTCGTCGAGGGTGCGCAGCGTTTCGGACCACAGGGGGGCCTCGACGCCGAGGATGGCGTTCTCGCCGACGCCGGTGACCCGGGTGGCGGGGTCCCAGCCGTACGCGTCGGACACTTCGATCAGGCCGGCCCAGCGCAGGCCGAGGCGGGTGTTGGCGTCGTACTTCATGTCCAGGTAGGTCTTGTTCGCCGGGGACATGATGACTTTGGTGCCGCGGGCGGCGGCTGCGACCAGGCTGGCGTTGGTGGTGCCGGTGCCCCAGAACTGGGCGACGTGGTCGGCGGAGGTGTCGGCCTGGGTGATCTCGTTCCAGCCGGAGGCGCGTTTGCCGTACTTGGCGACCAGGGGCAGGACCCGGTTCATGAAGGTGCGGTAGTCCTCGTCGGTGGTGGCGTGGGCTTCGTCGCCGCCGATGTGCAGGAACGGGCCGGGGGTGATGGCGGCGAGTTCGCGGATGACGTCTTCGACGAAACGGTAGGTGAGTTCGTCGGTGATGCAGAGCGAGCTGTAGCCGACCGCGGTGTCGGTGCGCGGGGGCGGTGCGACGCCGTCGCAGTTGAGTTCGGGGTACGTCGACTGGGCGGCGTTGGTGTGCCCGGGCATGTCGATCTCGGGGATGATCGTGATGTGTCGCGCGGCGGCGTAGGCGACGACAGCCTGGTAGTCGGCCTTGGTGAGGTATCCGGGGCCGACGCCGTCGACTCCGGTGCCGGGTCCGCCGCCGACGGTGGTGAGGCGGGGCCAGGAGTCGATCTGGATGCGCCAGCCCTGGTCGTCGGTGAGGTGCAGGTGCAGGTAGTTGATTTTGTACTGGCTGAGCAGGTCCACGTAGGCGGTGATGTCGTCGACGGTGTGGAAGTGCCGGGCGAGGTCGAGCATCGCGCCTCGGTAGGCGAAGCGTGGGTAGTCGACGATCCGTCCGCCGGGGACTGTCCAGGTGGTTCGTTGCCGGTTGGGCGCTTCGATCTCGGCGGGGAGTAGTTGGCGCAGGGTCTGGGTGCCGGCGAAGAGTCCGGCGGGGGTGTTGGCCCGGATCGTCACGCCGCGGCGGGTGACGTCGAGTTGGTAGCCCTGTTGGCCGATGCGGTTGTCGGCGCGTTCGATGAGCAGGGCGATCTCGGGTAGCGGGGTGGAGCGTACGGGGAGGACGGGCAGGGGGTGGCCGGTGGCGGGGCGCAGGGTGGTGGCGAGTTGGTGGCCGATGCGCCAGGCGGCGGCTGAGCCGGGGGTGGTGCGGATGACGGTCAGTGGGCTGATCCGGAATGTGTTGTCGGCGTCGGGTCGGGTTTCGACAGGTGCGGGGATGACGTCGCTGAGCTGTCGGGCTGGTGGGGTGGGTGCTGCGGCGGGGGCGGGTGTGGCGGGCAGGATGAGTGGTAGTGCGAGGGCGGCTATGGCCAGCAGCCGTGTGGTGGGGTGGCGACGCACGGTACCTCCAGGCCTCGTCGTGATCGACGTTCGTCGATTAAGATCGCAGGCTACCGGCGCCCCGCCCGTACTGTAAACCTTCCTTAAGGTGGGGGCTTGTCGAGACAGCGTTGTCGCCGACCTCACGTGTGCCACTCGCGGGGGAATTCCCGCGGTGGGTCGCGCCGTTGTCCGTTCGGAAGATCAGAAGCACATGATCGAATGGAAGTGCCATGCACATGCGCGCAGATGCGGTAGTGCTGTTCGGCGTCACGGGAGATCTCGTCTCGAAGAAGCTGTTCCCGGCGCTGTACGAGTTGACTCGGCGCGACCGCCTCGACGTTCCGGTGATCGGCGTGGCCCGCTCCGCCTGGGATGATCAGCAGCTGGTCACCATGGCCCGCAAGTCGGTCACCGAGGCCAATGACAAGATCGACGACGAGACCTTCGATCGACTGGCCGACAACCTGTCGATGATCTCCGGCAACTACGCGGACCCGACGACGTACCAGCGGCTGGCTGAGCGGTTGCGGGACGCCCGCCGGCCGATCTTCTATCTGGCGATCCCGCCGGGGGTGTTCGGCTCGGTCGTCGAGGGCCTGGCGTCCGTGGGTCTGGCCGACCGGGGCCGGGTGATCGTGGAGAAGCCGTTCGGGCGTGACCTGGAGTCCTCCCGCGAGCTGGAGCGCACCCTGGGCGCGGCCTTCGCGCCGGAGCGGGTGTTCCGCATCGACCACTACCTGGGCAAGGAAGCCGTCGAGGGTCTCTACGCCTTCCGGTTCGCCAACCGGCTGTTCGAGCCGCTGTGGAACAACGAGCACATCGACAACATCCAGGTGACCCTCGCCGAGGGGTTCGGCACCCAGGGACGCGCCGGCTTCTACGACACGGTGGGCGCGACCCGGGACGTGCTGCAGAACCACATCCTGCAGGTCGTCGCGCTCATCGCGATGGAGGCGCCGGCCAGCGAGGACACCGCCGCGTTCCGGGAGGCGGAGGCCGCGGTGCTGCGGCAGATCGCGCCGCTGTCGCCGGAGTCCACCGTCCGGGGGCAGTACGCCGGCTACCGCGACGAGCCAGGCGTGGCGGCGGAGTCGAACACCGAGACGTTCGTGGCGACCCGGTTGACCGTCGACTCCCCCCGCTGGGCGGGTGTGCCCTTCTACCTGCGCACCGGCAAGTCACTGCCGGGCACGGCCACGGAGGTCGTGGTCGAGTTCAAGCAGCCGCAGCGCTCGCTGATCCCGGCCGAGCGGGGCACCGCGACCGCCGCGAACCTCCTGCGCTTCCGCCTCGGTCGTGGCGACGGCATCACCATGTCGATCCAGGCGAAGAGCCCGGGCGCCGAGGTGGCGAGCCGTCCGGTGGACCTGTCCGTCGACTTCGGCGCCGCTCTCGGTCGCCGGCAGGAGGCGTACGAGCGGCTGCTCGACGACGCGATGGACGGGCAGCACCTGCGCTTCGCGCGGGCCGAGACGATCGAGCAGGAGTGGCGCATCGTCGCGCCGATCCTGGATCTGTCGACGGCGGTGCAGGCGTACGAGAAGGGCAGTTGGGGTCCGGCGGACGCCGACGCCCTGGCCGGCGGCTGGCACACCCCGGACCTGCGGTAGCGGCGCTGCTCACGGCGCCGGCGTCGTCGTGGCAGGCTGCGCCGAACAGGTGATCATCAGGAGCAGGACACGGTACGTGCGCTCCGCCGAACTGGCGGAGGCCGAGTTCATGTTCCGGTACGAGTCGGGTGCGCCAGCCGACGTCCGGGACGCGCTCGGCATCCGGGCCGTCCGCATGGTGGCGGAGTGGGCCGGCCATCAAGCGACGAGTGCTCCCGGCCCGGCCTGATCGACTCGGCTTCCTGCGTTCCGGGGTATCTGACGGTCGCCGACACCTCGTTTTCTAGGAATGCGAGCGATCAGGCCCGTGCGTGGTCAGGCAGAGGTGCCGAGGGCCTTCGCGAAACTGACGAAGCCCTGCCACTGCGCGGAGCCGAAGGTCAGGGTGCCACCATCGCGGTCCTTCGTGTCACGGACAAGGACGACACCAGGCAGGTTGTCGGCCACTTCAACACACGAACCGCCGTTGGTGCTGCTGTAGGTGGCCGTCCGCCACTGCGGCCCGAGGCCGTTCAGGTCCATGTCTTCACAGCTTCCTTGATGACGTCGAGTGACTGCCGCCGTGGGAGTTGTTCGCCACGTACGGCATCCCATGCGGCTTGCACGGTAGCAATGTCGTCGGGTCGATCGACGATCTGCGCGCGTACCTGATGGTCCAGGTGCGCGTAGCGGACCGCGTCCGGCATCTCGGCGATGATGAAGGCACCAGCAAGACCAGGGTAGAGCTCCTCGCCGGCCTGTACGACGTGAATATGGACGTGAGGTCGCTCGGCGCAGGCCACGATGTGTTCCAGTTGCTCTCGCATCATTTCTCGATCATTACCGACGGTCCGCCTCAGCACGGCGTCATCGATGACTGCGTAGAAGCGTGGCGGGCTGTCACGTGTCAGAACGCTCTGCCGCTCCATCCGCGACTGCACGCGCTCCTCCACCACGTCAGCTCGAAGCAGGCCACCGGTTCGCAGTACTGCACGTGCATACGACTCGGTCTGTAGCAGTCCAGGCACGAAGGCCGGCTCGTACCAACGCAGCGCGACCGCATCGCGCTCGATCTCGATCCACTCGCGTAGCCAGATTGGCGCTATCCCGTCCCGGACGAGGTCACGCCACATCCCGACGAAGAACCCACCTGTGTCGAGCGTTTCGTCGATCTTCTGAAGATAGTCCTCCTTCACTGGGCGGGTCCCTGTCTCAACGCCACTGACGTGCGTGTCCGAATAGTTGATTCGGCCACCGAGCGCGCCCTGCGACAGCCCTGCGGCGATCCGCTGTCGACGCAGCTCACGGAGTAGAAACCCCATCGGAGAAGTACCCACGGGTTCCCCACCTTTCCCCAGTTACCAGTCTGCCGCCCAGCACATCCCGACTGTTCCCAGGACGCTACCGACCGTAGCGCCCCTCGGTTCAAGGTGGAAGCGCAGACGGCGCGGCCGGTAGGGATCCGAACCCGGCGGAAGCGTTCGTAGCGGGGTCGACCCCGTGGGCGAGCACTCACCGGGGCGGCCCCTAACCACCGCGCGATCCGAGGGGAAGACCGTGCCCATCGAGAAGTTGAAGCCCGCCGGGGCGGGCCGACGGCAGGTGCGCTCCGGCGATCTCCTGCACCTGACCCGCGCCGCGAGTCCGCAGTTCGTTCACCCCATCACGGTGCGGGTGATCCGGGCGCTGAGCGAGCGGCACACGTACGACTGTTGGTTGTGGATCGACGCGTACCAGCTCGGCCGCAACGGTGACGCCGTCGCACGGCGCGAGCTGTATCTGATGCCGGCCGGCGCACAATGGTTGACGGCGGTGCAGACTCCTGTTCGCCGTACTCCGTCGGGGGTTGGTCGGTGACCCGCCGGCGGCTCGCGCACCTGCCCACCCGGCCGACATGGCGGTGTCAGGCGTGCGGCATCGCCTGGCCGTGTTCGGCGGCGAAGCTGAACCTCCTGGCCGAGTACCGCGAGGATCGAACGGCGCTGCTGATCTATCTGGCGACGCTGCGGGACGAGGCGGTGGCACACCTCAACGCCGAGGTGCCCGACGGCGTCGCGTCGGCTGACCTGGTCGAGCGATTCATCGGCTGGGCGTCCGCCCGGTAGGTCCTCGAGCCCGAGGGCTGACTGACCGCTCAGCTCACGGCATCGACCGTCCGGCGCTGGCGAGGTTTGCCGTCGAGGCGTGGTGTGGGCATGTGGAGGACGTCTCACGTCCTCGTCGGAGAGGAAGCAGCGCATGCTTTCCGCACTCGATCGTCGGCACACCGTCGCGCCGCCCGGCTACAGCCGGTGGCTCATCCCCCCGGCGGCGTTGGCCATCCACCTCTGCATCGGTCAGGTCTACGCCACAAGCGTCTACAAGAACTCCCTGATCGCCCACTTCGACACCAGCCAGACGGCGATCGGGGTGATCTTCAGCATCGCGATCGTGATGCTCGGGTTGTCCGCAGCGGTCGCCGGGACCTGGGTGGAGGCCAACGGACCGCGCAAGGCCATGTTCGTCTCGGCCTGTTTCTGGGCGGCGGGTTTCCTGGTGGGCTCGCTGGGCATCGCCACCAAGCAGCTGTGGCTGCTGTATCTGGGCTACGGGCTGCTCGGCGGCATCGGGCTGGGCATCGGTTACATCTCCCCCGTCTCCACCCTGATCAAGTGGTTCCCGGACCGACCGGGGCTGGCCACCGGGCTGGCGATCATGGGCTTCGGTGGTGGAGCGATGGTCGCCTCTCCCCTGTCGCGGCAACTGTTGTCGTTCTACGACTCCGGCTACGACCCGGCCAACGCGGGGTCGACGGCGTCGGGCAGCGCCCTGGTGTGGCTGTTCGTGACGCTCGGCCTGGGCTACTTCGTGATCATGATGTTCGGGGTGGCGAACGTGCGGGTGCCGGCGCCGGACTGGCGGCCGGCCGGCTTCGACCCGGCCAGTGTGGCGGCGAAGCCGCTGGTCACCACGGCGAACGTGTCGGCGGCGAACGCGGTGAAGACCCGCTCGTTCTGGCTGCTGTGGGTGGTGCTGTTCTGCAACGTGACAGCGGGCATCGGCATCCTGGAGCAGGCCAGCCCGATGATCCAGGACTTCTTCCGGGACAACGGCACCTCGGCGGTGACCGTCGCGGCGGCCGGCGGGTTCGTGGGTCTGCTGTCGCTGTTCAACATGGCCGGCCGGTTCGTGTGGTCGTCCACCTCGGACGTCATCGGCCGTAAACCGATCTACCTGGTGTACCTGGGTGTCGGCATGGTGCTGTACGCGCTGCTGGCGCTGGTCGGGCAGACCTCGACCGCCCTGTTCGTGCTGTTGGCCTGCGTGATCCTGTCGTTCTACGGCGGTGGGTTCGCGACCGTGCCGGCGTACCTGCGGGACCTGTTCGGCACCTTCCAGGTCGGTGCGATCCACGGTCGGCTGCTGACCGCCTGGTCGGCGGCGGGCATCGCCGGTCCGCTGATCGTCAACGGGTTCCTCGACGCGCAGGGCGAGCCGGGCTCACTGACGGCTGCGGCGTACCGCCCGGCGCTGTTCACGATGGTGGGTGTGCTCGCCGTGGGCTTCGTGGCGAACCTGCTGGTACGGCCGGTGCCGGCGCAATACCACGAACCGTCGGCGGCGCAGGACACGACCGAGGACGAGGACACGACGACGCAGAGGAGTGGCGCGCGATGAGCGACGACAGCCGATCCGGGCAGCAGGCCCGGTTGTGGATCTCCTGGTTGGTGGTGGCGGCGCTGCTCGGCTACGGGGTCGTGCAGACGGTCATCACGGCGGCGAAGCTGTTCACCCACTGAGAACTCTGAGCCCGGGGCGCCGCGCGCCCCGGGCTCAGAGGCCGCCGGAGACGCGCAGCACGGTCCCGGTGGCGTACGAGGCGTCCGGGCCGAGCAGCCAGGCGATGGCGGCGGCGATCTCGTCGGGTTCACCGGCGCGGCCCAGCGGGATACGACCGACGGCGGAGTCGGCGCGGTCGGGCACCCCGGAGTCGGCGTGGATGTCGGTGCGCACGATGCCGGGGGCCACGGCGTTGACCCGGATGCCCTTCGGGGCGAGTTCCTTGGCCAGGCCCACGGTGAGGGTGTCGGTGGCGGCCTTCACGGCGGCGTAGTGCACGTACTCCCCCGGGCTGCCCAGGGTCGCGGCCGCCGACGAGACGTTGACGATAGCCCCGCCGTCGGTGAGCCGTCGGGCTGCCTGCTGGGCGCAGAGGACGTACCCGACGAGGTTGACGTCGACGACCCGGCGCAGGTCCTCGACGCGCAGCTCGGTGAAGGGCCCGATGAGGCTGGTGACGCCGGCGTTGTTGACCAGGCCGGTGAGCGGGCCGAGCTGAGCGGCCGCGTCGAACAGGGCGTGCACCTGCTCGGGGTCGGTGGTGTCGGCGCGTACCGCGATGGCCTGTGCGCCGACGGCCCGCAGGTCGGCCAGGACGGCGGTGGCGGCGGCCTCGTCGCGGCGGTAGCACAGCGCGACGTGGTGACCGGCGGCGGCGAGCCGGCGGGCGGTGGCCGCGCCGATGCCCCGGCCGCCGCCGGTGATGACGGTGACGGGTGCCACGGTGCCTCCCAGGGTCTGCGCAAGAGCTGCGCCGACGCTACCGTGACCGGCGCGGGCCGGTCGCCGAGAGGAAGGTCACATGCAGCGGGCGTTGGTGCTCGGCGGTGGCGGGGTGACCGGGGTGGCCTGGGAGTTGGGGCTGCTGGCCAGGTTGGTCGAGCGAGGTGTGCCGGTCACCGACGCGGATCTGGTGGTGGGCACCTCGGCGGGTTCGGTGGTCGGCGCGCAGGTGTGCTCCGGGTTGCCCGTCGAGCGTTTCTACGCCGAGCAGTTGGCGCCGCCGTCGAGTGAGCTGGCGGCCCGGTTGGGCTTCGCGGTGTTGGCGCGGCTGATCTGGGCCGGTGGTCGGACCCGGGACGCGGTGCGCGCGCGGGCGCGGATCGGGGCGATGGCGGTGGCGGCGCGTACCCCGTCGGAGGTGTCGCAACGGGCGGTGATCGAGGCTCGGCTGCCGCAGCGGGAGTGGCCGGCGCGGCGGCTGCTGGTCACGGCGGTGGACGCGGCGTCCGGGGAGTTCGTGGTGTTCGACAGCGACAGCGGGGTGTCCCTGGTGGACGCCGTCGGCGCGAGTTGCGCGGTGCCCGGGGTGTGGCCGCCGGTGACGATCGGCGCGCGCCGCTTCGTCGACGGTGGGATGCGCTCCACGGTGAACGCGGACCTGGCGGCGGACGCGCGCAGGGTGCTGGTGCTCGCGCCGACGTCGGCGGCGTTCGGGCCGATGCCACGGCTGTCGGCGCAGCTGGACGGGTTGCGGGCGGCCGGGTCGCGGGTGCTGCTGGTGACGCCGGACGCGGCGGCGCGTACCGCGATCGGCCGCAACGTGCTGGACCCGGCGCGGCGGGCGGGCGCGGCGCGGGCCGGGCGGGCCCAGGCCGACGCGGTGGCCGACGAGGTGGCGACGCTCTGGGCGTGATCCCTTACGCTCACCGCGCGGTCGATCGGACGATGGAGGTGCGCGGTGGCGGGTGTGGGTGTCGGCGACGTGGTGCAGGATTTCGAGCTGCCGGATGAGACGGGCACGCCGCGGCGGCTGTCGGAGTTCCTGGCCGCCGGGCCGGTGGTGCTGTTCTTCTACCCGGCGGCGATGACCCGGGGGTGCACGGCGGAGAGTTGCCACTTCCGCGACCTCGCGGCGGAGTTCACCGCGTTGGGCGCGTCGCGGGTGGGCATCAGCCGGGACCCGGTGGCGAAGCAGGCCGAGTTCTCCAAGCTGCACGGCTTCGACTATCCGCTGCTGTCGGACGCCGACGGCGCGGTGGCGCAGCAGTTCGGGGTGAAGCGGCGCGTGCCGTTGGGGCCGTTGAGTATGAAGCGGATGACGTTCGTGATCGGCACCGACCGGCGGGTCATCGAGGTGATCCACAGCGAGGTCAGCATGAACGACCACGCGGACCGGGCACTGCGGGCACTGGGCGGCTGAGCGGGCGTGAACCCCGTGCGGCGGGTGTCGCAGCCGGCTGGTATCAAGACAGCAATCAAACAGGTGTACGGAAGAGGGTTGTGATGGATGCCGGCCAGGGTTTGTCCACTAGCGAGGTGCAGAGCATCCGGGAGTCGTTGGCGGCCGGGCGCAAGCCGCGGGTGGTGTTCACCGCGTCGGCGGGGCAGATCGCCGGTCAGGTCGGCCAGGTGATCGAGCTGACCGACCCCGAGGTGTCCGACGAGTTCGTCGTGGTGCGCTTCGGTCGCGACGAGTTGCCGTTCTCCCCCGCCGACCTGGCCGTGGCGCCCAAGGGTGCGGGCCGTCGGGTGGTGGAGCCGAAGCCGGAGCCCGAGCCCGAGCCGGAGGCTTCGCCCGCGGTGGCCGCGCCGGAGTTCGTGTTGGACACGCCGCGGGTGCCCGCGCAGCGACAGGAGGAGCCGAAGGTGGAGCAGACCGAGAAGCCGCCGGCGCGGCGGGCGGTCAAGGCCGTCAAGCCGAAGGGGCCCGCGGGTCTCACCGTGACCCTGGCGTACGCCGACGGTGAGTGGACCGTCGCCGCGCAGCAGGGCAGCAAGGCCCTCGCGAAGCCGTACGTGGTGAAGCCGGCGGAGGCGTTGAAGATGGTGGCCCTGGTCGACGTGCCGGGGGTGCAGGAGGCGGTCGAGCAGATCCTGGGCACCGAGCGGGCCGAGGCGGAGCAGCAGGCCGAGAAGCTGCGCGCCGAGCTGGCCGAGATCGAGGCCCGGCTGGCGGAGCTGCGCGAGGCCCGCTGAGGCGGGTCAGTGCCGGCTGTGGTGCTCCAGCAGCCGGGTGAGCAGGCGGGTCAGCTGCTCGCGTTCGGTGCGCGACAGTGGGGCGAGCAGGTCGGCTTGGACGCGCTCGACGGTCGCGCCCATCCGGCGTGCCTCGTCGACGCCGGCGTCGGTGACGCTGATGACGTTGCGGCGCCGATCGGCCGGGTCGGGGGCACGCACCACCAGCCCCCGCCCGGCCAGGTCGTTGATGGCGGCCACCACGTCGCTGCGGTCGATGCCGCTGGGACGGCCGAGGTAGGCCTGGCTCGCCGGCGCGTCCTGGGCCAGGGGGGGGAGCAGGCGGTAGGGGTAGCGGCGCGGGTCGTGCG
>NZ_JBEXHP010000071.1:0-29992 GCF_040607895.1 Micromonospora sp. NPDC005220 | reverse complement strand
ACCCCGCCCGGGGCCCCCCCCCCGACCGGGCGTAAAAACGCGGGGGGTGACGGAGCCGACCCCCTCGGCCCCGCCACCCGCCGCCGGAGGGAGGAAGCAGGTTAGTTATGTGGTTAGGACGTCTCGGCGAGCGTCACGGTTGCCGACTTCTCGACACCGTTGCGCTTGAACTGCACCTCGACCCGGTCGCCGACCTTGCCGGCCTGCACCGCGCCGACCAGGTCGTCCGAGTCGTTGACCGGCTTGTCGCCGAACCGGGTGACGACGTCGCCGCGCTGAAGACCGGCCTTCTCCGCCGGGCTGCCCGGGGTGACCGACGCGACGAGCGCACCGCCGCCCTCGGCCTGGTTGACGCCGACCCCGAGTGAGGGGTGGCTGACCTTCTCGCCACGCTGGAGCTTGCCCGCGACGTCCTTGGCCTTGTTGCTGGGGATGGCGAACCCGACACCGATGTTGCCGGTGCTCTGCCCGGAGGTCGCGATCGCGGTGTTCACGCCGATCACCTCGCCCCGGGTGTTGACCAGCGCGCCACCGGAGTTGCCGGGGTTGATCGGCGCGTCCGTCTGGAGCAGGCCGGAGATCGAGCTGACCGGCTGGCTCTGCTGGGTCGGGTCCTGCTGCTGGCCCTCGCCAGCCCGGATGGTGCGGTCCCGGGCGCTGAGGATGCCCGAGGTCACCGAACCCTGCAGGCCGAGCGGGCTGCCCAGGGCGAGCACCTGGTCACCGACCTGCATGGCGTCGCTGTCGCCGAACTTGGCCGGCTTGAGGTCGCTCACCCCGTTGGCCTTCACCACGGCCAGGTCGGTCTTCGGGTCGGTGCCGATGATCTTCGCGTCGGCGGTCTTGCCGTCGGCGAAGACCACCCGCACCGCGTCGCCGGCGGCGGACGCGACAACGTGGTTGTTGGTCAGCACGTACCCGTCGGCGCTGAGCACCACTCCGGAGCCCTCACCGCTGTCGGTGGTGATCGAGACGACGCTGTCCTGCACCGCCGCGGCGATCTTCGGCAGGTCAGCGCCATTGATCACCGGCGCCGCGGAGTAGGTGCGGGTGATGCCACCGCTGTCGCCATCGAGGGCGAGCGCGAGCGCCCCACCGGCCACGCCGGAACCGAGCATCAGGGCGAACACCGCGACGCCGGCACCGGCGAACTTGGCGATCCGACCCGGCCGGGGACCACTGCCGGGCGGCGCGACCTGCGGGCCCCACGGCGGGACCGGCTGGCCCGGGTGCTGCGGGTGCTGGCCGGGGTGCTGGGCGTGCTGTCCAGGATGCTGCTGGTGCTGGGCGTACGCCATGCCCGGCTGGCCCCCGCCGGCCCAGCCGGACTGCTGGCCCGCGTACCAGGGGGCACCGGGGTAGTGGCCGGCGGCCGGCTGTGGGTAGCCCTGCTGGCCGGGCGCCGGGTGGCCGGAGACCGGGTACGGCGGCGCGGACGGCGTGGCGGCCGGCGGCTCGTACCCGGTCGGCGGCTCGTAGCCGGTCGGCTGAGCGGTGGCCGGCTGGCCCGGGTAGCCGCTTGGCGCGGCGGACGGAGTGGCGGCGGTGGTCTCGGCGGCACCGGCGGTCGAGACGACCGTCGGGTCACCGTCGGTCGACACGACCGGTACGGGGGTGGTCGGAGAGTCGGACTGCACGCGCTCGTCGCGCGGCAGCTCGGCGGTGGGGTGCGACGGCTCGGCGTCGGTGGGGGCCGGCCGGCGCTGCGGGTCGGACTCGAACTCGGTCATGGCACTACCTTCTCCCTCAGCACTGCAACCAACCTGGAACCGTCCTGGAAGTTGGCTGAAAGTCACTCGCCCGCATCGTCGACCTGCGTCAGCAGCGGCAGCCGCACCCGGAAGGTGGCCCCACCGCCGGGCGTCTCGGCCACCTCGACCGAGCCGTGGTGGGCAGCGACAAGCGCCGCCACGATGGCCAGGCCGAGACCGGTGCCGGTGTTGCCGTCGGCCCGCCGGGTACGCGCCGCGTCGGCCCGGTAGAACCGCTCGAAGACCCGTTCCGCCTGCTCCGCCGAGAGACCCGGGCCGGTGTCGGCCACCTCCACGACGGCGAAGCCACCCGGTTCGGCGCGCAGCCGTACCCGGACCTCGGCCTCCGGTGGGGTGTGGGTCAGCGCGTTGGTGACCAGGTTGCCGATCACCTGCCGCAGCCGTGCGTCGTCGGCGGAGACGACGAGCGGGCCCGACTCGGGCTCGATCTCCAGCTCGATCCGTCGGTCCGGTGCCATCGCCCGAGCGGCCTGCACGGCGTCCGAGGCGAGGACCGGCAGCTCCACCGGGGTCAGCGAGAGCGGCCGTTCCATATCCAGCCGGGCGAGCAGCAGCAGGTCCTCCACCAGCAGCCCCATCCGGGCCGCCTCGTCCTCGATGCGGCGCAGCAGGCCGGCGGTCTGCTCCGGCTCGCGGGCCGCGCCCTGCCGGTACAACTCGGCGAAGCCGCGGATGGTGGTCAGCGGAGTCCGCAGCTCGTGCGAGGCGTCCGCGACGAACTGCCGCATCCGTTCCTCGGATCGGATGGCCCGCGCCTCGGACGCCTGAGCGGCGGCGGCGGCGTCCCGTGCGGCGCTCTCCGCCCAGCGCGCCGAGGTCTCCGAGGCGGCGCGGGCGGTGAACGCCGCCTCGATCTGGGTGAGCATCGCGTTCAGCGCACGGGAGAGCCGGCCCAGTTCGGAGGTGGGGTGCTCCTGCCCCGGCTCCGGGTCGGGCACCCGGCGGGTCAGGTCGCCGCCGGCGATCGCGGCGGCGGTCTGCTCGATCTCGACGAGGGGCTTGAGGCTGGTCCGGACGATCGCCGCGCCGACCGACGCCAGCATGATCAGCACCGCGCCACCGACCAGGAGGTCTATCCAGACGAGCTGCTTCACCGCCCGGTCCACATCGGTCAGCGGCTGCCCCACGGCCAGCACCGAGCCGTCCGGCTGCGGGGCGTAGTACACCCGCCAGCGGGTGTAGCCGTCGTGGGACCGGACGGTCTGCGGCTCACCCTCCGCGGCCTCGAAACCCGCGCGAGTGGTGGGGAACGCGGGCAGTTGGTCGGGGTCATAGCTGCGCCCGTCGTACTGGGGTCGGTACACCTGCTGGTCGTCGGCCACGATTACGACGTAGTCGCTGGGCAGTATCGCGCCGACCTCAAGGCTGCGCAGCTTGGGGAGCAGCTGGCCGAGGCCCTGGGCGGTCGATCGCACCTGCCCGTCGACCTGGCCCTCCAGGTAGTTGCGGAGGAAGTACGCGGTCAGCGAGCTGATCACCAGAAGTGCGACGGCGACCAGCGCGAGCACCGAGGTGACCAGCTTGACCCGCAGCGGAATGCTGCGCACCCGCCCCTTCGCCTGCTGGACCGGGTTCACGCCGCCGGCTTGCGCAGCACGTACCCGACGCCGCGGAGAGTGTGGATCAGCCGGGGCTGGGTGGTGTCGACCTTGCGCCGCAGGTACGAGATGTAGGACTCGACGATGTTGTCGTCGCCCCGGAAGTCGTAGTTCCAGACGTGGTCGAGGATCTGCGCCTTGGACAACACCCGGTTGGCGTTGAGCATCAGGTAGCGCAGCAGCTTGAACTCGGTCGGCGAGAGCTGCACCCGCTGGCCGGCCCGGTGCACCTCGTGGGTCTCCTCGTCCAACTCCAGATCGGCGAAGGTGAGCCGGGACGGGGCCTGCTCGCCGGTCGTGGTGCGACGTAGCACGGCACGGATCCGGGCGGTCAGCTCCTCCAGGCTGAACGGCTTGGTGACGTAGTCGTCGCCGCCCAGGGTCAGCCCACGGATCTTGTCGTCGGTGGCGTCCCGAGCGGTCAGGAACACCACCGGGGTACGCGTGCCGCCCTCGCGGAGCATCCGGATGACCTCGAAACCGTCCAGGTCGGGAAGCATCACGTCGAGCACCACCAGGTCGGGACGGTGGTCCTTGGCGGCGTTGAGCGCCGCGCTCCCACTCGTCGCGGTGGCCACGTCGAAGCCCGCGAACCGCAGGCTCGCGGAGAGCAGTTCGAGGATGTTGGGGTCGTCCTCGACAACGAGAAGACGCGCCTCGGTCTGGGTAGCGGGCATGCGCCCATCATCGGTGACATCACTGCGCCAGCGCTGGACACTTCCTGCAAAAAGGCTGTGAGTCGCCGGCCGTGCGGCGACGTCGGTCAGCGCAGCAGGCGACGCAGCCCGTCGAGGGCGCCGTCGAGCAGCCGGATCGCGGTGCGCAACTGGGTGTCGCTGAACTGTCGGGCACGCATCAGCCGGCCCACCTCGGCGGTGAACGCGGAAAGCCGCTGGTCCAGTTCGCCAAGCAGCTCGGCCTGCGGCCCGGCGGTCGGCCCCGGTCGATGCGGCGGTGCGGGCGCCTCCCACCGGGCCCGCCGGGTCTGCCGGGTGGCCTCGCTCAGCTCCCGCTTGAGGTCGCGCACCGACCCGCGTACCTCGCTGCGGATCTCGCCGGCCAGGCTGGAGAGATCCGCCACGGAGGCAGCGATGTCCGTTTCCAGCGCGGTCAACTCGTCGGCCCGCTGGCGCAGCTCGGCACGGCCGGCGTCGGTGATGTCGTACGTCTTGCGGCCACCGGCCGCGGTGTGGCTGACCAGGCCCTCGACCTCCAGCCGTTGCAGCCGGGGGTAGATGGTGCCGGCGCTGGGCGCGTAAAGCCCGAGGAACCGGTCCTCCAGCAGGCGGATCAGCTCGTAGCCGTGCTTCGGGCCGTCGTCGAGGAGTTTGAGCAGGTAGAGCCGGAGCCGCCCGTGGCTGAACACGGCAGTCACGGCAGCTCCTCCCCGTCGTCGTCGACCGCTCGGGCGAGCAGGGCGATGCTGCCCGAGGTCGCGGAAGCCCAGAGTTTACCTTCGCCGGCGCCGAGCACCCCTTCGCTGCTGGGCAGCGGGAACGACGAGGTGCGCAGCTGCGGAAAGGCGCTGGTGATCCGGCCGGACGCGGTGTTGAGCCGGACGGCGAGGTCACTGTCGGCGCGGACCCGGACGGTGATGCTGCCCGAGATGGTGGTCAACCGGATCTCGCTGCGCCGGGGGTTGTCCAGGTCGCAGGTGATGGCGCCGGAGACGGTCTGCGCGTGGACCCGGTCGGCGGCGCTGTCGGCGAGGATCACCTCCCCGGAGACCGTCTCCAGGGTGAGGTCGCCACGGACACCCAGCGCCTCCACCGGCCCGGAGGTGAGCTTCGCGGAGGTGCTGCCGCGTAGCCCCATCAGGGTGATCTGGCCGGCGACGACGTCGACGGTGGTCTGCCGGCGCAGGCCGGAGGCGACCAGCGAGCCCGCGACCAGGCCCAGGTCGGCGAGGACGTCGGCGGGCACGGCGACGGAGACGTCCACCCGGGGATAGCGGTGAATCGCCCGAAACCACCGCAGGACGTCCGACCAGCCCCGACCGCGCTCCTGCCGGATGCTGAGCCGGCCGTCGGTGTGGTCGATCAGGACCGGCCGACGGCCGACCTGGGTCACGTCGATCCGGGTCGGCCCGTCGGTGGCGACCACGTTGAGCCGCCCGCTCACCAGTCGGACGTCCAGCCGGTTGACCGGGCCGTCCACGGTGAGCCGCTGCGGGCTGTCGACCGTCCACTCGGCCATGGCGTCCCCCTCTCGACGACGCGCGCACGCGCGCCGAACACGAGGAGACCGTAACGCGATACATCGCGACACACAAGGCAGTCGCGAGCTCTCGCGCCCGTTCCACGCCAAGATCCGCGCAGCTTCCCGGATGTTGCTGGCTCAGGCACGCGGGAGGCAGCAACATCCCCGATGTTGCGCGGATCTTGCTCTGCGAGCGCGGATCCGGCGGGCTTCCTCAGGCCGCCAGGTCCAGGTCCCGGTCGGCGACCGGCGTCGACAGGGGAACGACCGGGGTCACGGTGGGCACCGGGCGCAGCCGGGCCGGCGCCAGGGCACCCGTCGCGGGCAACAGGTGTACGGCCGATTCGGCGGCCCGGGCCAGCAACCGCCGATCGGCATCACGGGCCGGGTGCAGCGCTCCGGCGATCGTCACCGAGACCACCAGTTCCCGCGCCGCGACCACCCGTGCCACCGAGCGCAGCAGGGTGTCCGCGCCGAGGAAGGCGGCTGCCGTGGTGGTCGACCCGGTGGCCTCGCAGCGGTAGCTGAGCCGCAGCGGCACCACCGGGCTGCCCGCGTCGATGGCCGCCTGGAACGTCGCGGGCCGGAAACCACCGCCGGGGCGGCAGTCGGTGGCGCCGTTCCCGGCGCACCACGTCGTACCCTCCGGAAAGACCGCCACCGACCGCCCGGCGCGCAGCGCGTCGGCGACCCGGCCGACGGTGGTCGGCAGCGCCAGCGGCCGGGACCGGTCCACGAAGACCGTGCCCGCCACCGCGGCCAGCAGACCGACCACCGGCCAGGAGCGGATCTCCCGCTTCGCGACCATCCGGGTGGGCGCGACCGCCAGCACGGCGAGGATGTCCAGCCAGGAGACGTGGTTGGCGACCAGCAGCGCGCGTCGCCGGGGCAGCCGACCCCGGACCACGAGGCGGACGCCGAAGGCGCGGGCGGTGGCCCGCGCCCAGCCGCTGACCAGCGCCTGCCGTTCCCGGGTGGGGAGCACGGCCAGCAGCAGCACCACCGCGATCCCGGCCAGCAGCATGCCGAGCGCGGCGACCAGCCGGAGCACCCGACGGGCCACCGGCACCGTGGGCACCTCGCCGGCCGCCGGCAGGCAGCCCTCGTCGCAGCCTGAGGAGGGCCGCCACAGGTCGCGCGGCACGGCGGTCACCGCTGCTCTCCGCCCAGGAAGTGCCGCAGGTAGCGCGGGTTCATCCGGTCCAGGGAGAAGAGGACGTAGAAGTCCGCGCACCCGAAGTCGCTGTCGTACGACGGCTCGCCGCAGATCCACGCGCCGAGCCGGAGGTAGCCGCGCAGCAGCGGCGGAACCGTGACCCGCCCGGCCGGGGCGGCGGTGACCGGGCCGGCGGCGGCCGCCTCGGTGAACCACGGCCGCAGCGGGCGGACCCGCAGCGGCGGCGGCGACAGGTGCCGGGCCCGGGCCTGGGTCCACACCTCGGCGACCGTCCGCCCGCCATCGGCCACCGGCACCGACGCGCAGCCGCCGAGCCAACGGGAGCCGCGCAGGTGCAGGTACCGGATGATGCCCGCCCACATCAGGTTGATCACCGCGCCCGAGCGGTGATCCGGGTGCACGCAGGACCGGCCCGCCTCGACCAGGTCGCCGCGGAGCGGGTCGAACGGGCTCAGGTCGAACTCGTCCTCGGCGTACCGCCGGGTGGTGCGCCCCGGCGGCAGCAGCCGGTACGTGCCGACCACCTCGCCGGTGCTGTCCTCGCGGACGATCAGGTGGTCGCAGTACGCGTCGAAGGGGTCCACGTCCAACCCGGCCTCGCCGGGCAGGAGGGTGGCACCGAGCTCGGTGGCGAACACCTCGTGGCGCAGGCGTTGCGCGGCCGCGACCTGGGTGGGGTCGTCGGCGATCAGCAGGGTGTATCCGCTGGTCTTCAGGGGTGCGCCAGCGGCATGCAGAACGGCCATGGGATCTGTGTAGGGGCCCGGGTTGCCATTCACGGGGACCACTGGTGTCGGCAGGATGAACGCCGGCCGGCAGATGGCTCCCACCTCGGTCGTGCGAGGCTGCGGAAACGGTCCGGCGACGACGCCGGCACGCCCCACCGGAGGTCGACGATGCGCATCGAAACCCGCTACAACGGGCCCGCGGGTTCCGGCAACGGCGGCTGGAGCGCGGGGATCTTCGCCGCCGAGGCGGGCAGCGGCGGGCCGGTCGAGGTCACGCTGCGCCGGCCACCACCGCTGGAGACCGAGCTGACCCTGCTCGACGGCGAGGTCCGGGACCCGGCCGGCGAGTTGGTGGCCGAGGTACGCCCGGCCGGGGCGATCGATGCGGTCGTACCCCCGGTCGACCTGGCGACGGCGGTGGCCGCCGCGGCCGACTACCCCGGCCTGGTCGAGCACCCGTTTCCCAACTGTTACGTCTGCGGGCCGCAGCGGGCCGACGGGCTGCGGATCTTCCCCGGCCGGCTGCCGGACGGTCGGACGGCCGCGCCGTTCCGCGCGCCCGAGCGGGTCAGCGGGGCCACCGTCTGGGCGGCGCTGGACTGCCCCGGCGGTTGGGCGGTGCTCGCGCCGGGCCGCCCCTACCTGCTGGGCCGGATCGCCGCAGTGGTCGCGGCGCTGCCCAGGCCGGGCGACGAGTGCGTGGTGACCGGGGCGTTGCTGCGCGTCGACGGGCGCAAGGCGCTCGTGCACACCAGCCTGTACGGCCGGGACGGGTCGTTGCTCGGCGTGGCCCGGGCCACCTGGATCGCCCGCTGAACCCGGGCCGTCGTCCGCAGGGATGAGCCACCTCCACCCCGCGACGGAGGCTAACGTACGGACCGCGCCTGATTGACCTTGTTGCCACGGGCCGTCACGCTGTGCCACGGCGTACCTCGACGCCACACACGGGAGGAGAACGATGACTGACGGGCAGCGAAGCCCCACCAGCGACGGTCAGATCGTGGTGTCCGGTCTGACGAAGCAGTACAAGAACGTCCGGGCGGTGAACAACCTGTCCTTCACCGTGGCGCCGGGACGGGTGACCGGCTTCCTCGGCCCGAACGGCGCCGGCAAGACCACCACGCTGCGCATGCTGCTGAGTCTGGTCACGCCGACCGCCGGCACGGCCACCATCAGCGGTCAGCGGTACACCGACCTCGCCAACCCGCTACGGCAGGTCGGCGCGGTGCTGGAGGCGTCCAGCGCGCACAAGGGGCGTACCGGCATCAACCACCTCCGGGTCATCTGCGCGGCGGCCGGGCTGCCCAAGCAGCGGGCCGACGAGGCGCTGGCCCTGGTCGGGTTGACCCCGGCGGCGAAGCGCAAGTTCAAGGGTTACTCGCTGGGCATGAAGCAGCGGCTCGGCATCGCCGCCGCGATGCTCGGTGACCCCCGCGTGCTGATCCTCGACGAGCCGGCCAACGGGCTGGACCCGGAGGGCATCCGGTGGATGCGCGGGTTCCTCAAGAACCTCGCCCACGAGGGCCGTACGGTGCTGGTCTCCAGCCACCTGCTGTCGGAGATGCAGCTGCTCGCCGACGACGTGGTGATCATCGCGGCCGGGCAGTTGGTCCGGCAGGGTCCGGTCGAGCAGGTGCTCGGGTCGATGGCGCAGGGCGCCCGGGTCCGGGTCCGCACCCCGCAGGCCGAGGCGCTGACCGCCGCCCTCAAGGCCCAGTCGGCGACCGTGGACGTCGACGAGCACGGCGTGCTGCTGGTCGCCGGGGTGGACGCCCCGACGATCGGTCGCGCCGCCCTCACCGCCGGGGTGGAGCTGCACGAACTGACCACCGAACGGCCCGATCTGGAACGGGTCTTCCTGGAGCTGACGGCCGGAAAGGCGGGCATCCGATGAACCTGGTCCGATCCGAGCTACTCAAGATCCGTACCACCAGCACCTGGTGGTGGCTGGCTCTCGGCGCGTTCCTCTCGATCGCCCTGGCGTTCGCGGTCAACGCGTGGTTGGCCGTCACGGCGCTCGGCGGCGAC
Source organism: Micromonospora sp. NPDC005220 (assembly GCF_040607895.1). Taxonomy (NCBI): domain Bacteria; kingdom Bacillati; phylum Actinomycetota; class Actinomycetes; order Micromonosporales; family Micromonosporaceae; genus Micromonospora; species Micromonospora sp. NPDC005220. Next base: position 20,490 of record NZ_JBEXHP010000071.1, on the reverse strand, counting down.
GCCGACGAGGTCGGCGTCAGCGCCGAGCAGGCGACCGCGCCGGCGCAGGCGGCGAACCTCTACACCTCAGGCCAGTACCTCGGGCTGATGTTCGTGATGCTCATCGGCATCCTGATGGTCACCAACGAGTTCTTCCACCAGACCGCGACCACGACGTTCCTGACGACTCCCCGGCGAACGTCGGTCATCGTCAGCAAGCTCGTCGCCGCCAGCCTGCTCGGCTTCATGTTCTGGCTGGCGACCACGCTGATCGACCTGGCCGCCGGCGCGATCTTCCTGTCCGCGAACGACTACGGCACTCAGCTCGGTGAGTGGCCGGTGCAGCGGGCGCTGCTGTTCAACCTGCTGGCCTACGCCATCTGGACGATCCTCGGGGTGGGCATCGGCACGCTGATCACCAACCAGCTCGGAGCGGTGATCACGGCGGCGGTGCTCTATCTGATCGGCACCCAGGTGGTGGGGCTGCTCTTCCTGCTCCTGTCGCACCTCCTCGACAACGAGGCGGTGCTCAAGTGGCAGGTGGTCTGGCCCGCTGTGGCATCCCAGGTCATGATCACGGAAGGGACCTCGGAGTTCACTCCGTCCTGGTGGGTCGGGGCCCTGGTGCTGATCGGCTACGCGCTGGTCAGCGGAGTTGTCGGTGTCCTGCTCACCCGGCGGCGCGACATCGCCTGATGGCGTCTGCGACCCCGGGGCGGCGACGACAAGCCGGCCGCCCCGGGGTCGGGCGTCACCGTCGGCGACCGGCCGGGTGTTATCAGTTCGACACGGTGCACGCAGGCGTTGCTGAACTTCTGGCATCTTCTGTGAAACCGGCCACGGGACCGAGGCGGAAATGCCTGCGGGATCGGTACGGCGTAGCCTGGGAGCCGTCCAGTCGTGCTTTTAATCGGGCGCGACGGACCCACCGCGTGCCACACAAACCCGCGTGAAAGAGGCGATTACCGGCCGTGTCGACCCAGCAGACTTCGCAGGAGAACCCACTGGCGGGTTTCGGCCCGAATGAGTGGATCGTCGAGGAGATGTACCAGCGCTACCTCGCCGACCCATCGAGCGTCGATTCGGCCTGGCACGACTTCTTCGCCGACTACCGACCGGCACCGGGCGCTGGCACCCCGCGCGCGGCCGAGTCCACGGACAAGCCGGCCGCCGCTCCCGAGCCGGACGGCCAGCCGGAGGCAGCCGCCACGGTCAGCCAGCCGAGCGCCCCGGCCAAGCCGGCCGCCGCGACCAAGTCGTCGGCCGGCCAGCCGTCGGCCGCGCAGTCGGCGCCGGCCAAGCCCGCCCCGGCAGCGACCAAGGCCGCCCCGCAGAAGGCCGCCCCGGCCAAGCCGGCCGCCAAGACCGCCGCGCCGAGCGCCGACGGCCCGCAGACCACGCCGTTGCGGGGCGTCGCCGCGAAGATCGTCCAGAACATGGACGCCTCGCTGAGCGTGCCCACCGCGACCAGCGTGCGCGCGGTCCCGGCCAAGCTGCTGGTGGACAACCGCATCGTGATCAACAACCACCTCGCCCGTGGGCGGGGCGGCAAGGTCAGCTTCACCCACCTGGTCGGCTACGCGATGGTGCGCGCGCTGGTCCAGCACCCGGAGATGAACAACTCCTTCGCCGAGGCCAACGGCAAGCCGGCGGTGGTCCGCCCGGCACACGTCAACCTCGGCATCGCGATCGACCTGGCCAAGCCGGACGGCAGCCGCAACCTGGTGGTCCCCTCCATCAAGGGCTGCGAGCAGATGGACTTCCGGCAGTTCTGGCAGGCGTACGAGGACGTGGTCCGACGGGCGCGGCGCAACGAGCTGACCATGGAGGACTACTCCGGCACCACGATCTCGCTGACCAACCCGGGCGGCATCGGCACCGTGCACTCGATGCCGCGGCTGATGCAGGGGCAGAGCGCGATCATCGGCGTCGGCGCAATGGAGTACCCGGCCCCCTACCAGGGGATGTCCGAGACCACCCTGGCCGAGCTGGCGGTCAGCAAGATCATCACGCTGACCAGCACGTACGACCACCGGATCATCCAGGGCGCGCAGTCCGGTGAGTTCCTCAAGGCGATGCACGAGCTGATCCTGGGCGAGCACGGCTTCTACGACCAGATCTTCACCGCGCTGCGCATTCCGTACGAGCCGGTGCGCTGGGTGCGCGACGTGGCCGTCAACTCCGAGGGTCAGATCAACAAGACCGCCCGGGTGCACGAACTGATCCACGCGTACCGCGTGCGCGGTCACCTGATGGCCGACACCGACCCGCTGGAATTCACCATCCGCAAGCACCCCGACCTGGACGTCCTCCAGCACGGGCTGACCCTGTGGGACCTGGACCGGGAGTTCCCGGTCAACGGCTTCGCCGGCCGCCAGCGGATGAAGCTGCGCGAGATCCTCGGCGTGCTGCGCGACTCGTACTGCCGGCGCGTCGGCATCGAGTACATGCACATCCAGGACCCGGAGGAGCGGCGCTGGATCCAGGAGCGGATCGAGCGCAAGTACGAGAAGCCGTCCCCCGACGAGCAGAAGCACGTGCTCAACCGGCTCAACGCCGCCGAGGCGTTCGAGACCTTCCTGCAGACCAAGTACGTCGGCCAGAAGCGCTTCTCGCTGGAGGGCGGCGAGTCGCTGATCCCGCTGCTGGGCGAGGTGCTGGAGTCGTCCGCCGAGAACGGGCTGGACGAGGTCGTCATCGGCATGGCCCACCGGGGCCGGCTCAACGTGCTGGCCAACATCGTCGGCAAGCCGTACGAGAAGATCTTCTCGGAGTTCGAGGGCCACCTGGACCCGCGTTCGACGCAGGGCTCCGGCGACGTGAAGTACCACCTGGGCCAGAACGGCAAGTTCACCACTCCGGACGGCGAACACGCGGTCAAGGTGTCGGTGGTGGCCAACCCGTCGCACCTGGAGGCCGTCGACCCGGTGCTGGAGGGCATCGTCCGGGCCAAGCAGGACCGGATCGACCTCAAGCTGGAGGGCTACACCGTGCTGCCGCTGGCGGTGCACGGTGACGCCGCCTTCGCCGGGCAGGGCGTGGTCGCCGAGACGCTCAACCTGTCCCAGCTGCGCGGCTACCGCACCGGCGGCACCGTGCACGTGGTGGTCAACAACCAGGTCGGCTTCACCACCGCCCCGGAGTACAGCCGGTCCAGCCTCTACAGCACCGACGTGGCCCGGATGATCCAGGCGCCGATCTTCCACGTGAACGGCGACGACCCGGAGGCCGTGGTCCGCGTGGCCCGGCTGGCATTCGAGTACCGGCAGACGTTCAACAAGGACGTCGTGATCGACATGGTCTGCTACCGCCGGCGCGGGCACAACGAGGGCGACGACCCGTCGATGTCCAACCCGCAGATGTACAAGATCATCGACTCGAAGCGCTCGGTCCGCAAGCTCTACACCGAGGAGCTGATCGGTCGCGGTGACATCACCGTGGAGGACGCGGAGGAGCTGCTGCGCGACTACCAGGCGCAGCTGGAGAAGGTCTTCAAGGCCACCCGGGACGCCGCCGCCGCACCGCGCCAGCTCAACCGGCCGCGCCGCGAGGAGGAGCCGGAGCCGCAGGTCGACACCGCCACCGACGCGTCAGTGGTCAAGGCCATCGGCGAGGCGCACATCAACCTGCCGGAGGGCTTCACCCCGCACAAGCGAATCCAGCAGCTGCTGGACCGGCGGGCCAAGATGTCCGTCGAGGGCAACATCGACTGGGGCTTCGGCGAGATCATCGCGCTCGGGGCGCTGCTGCACGACGGGGTCACCGTCCGGCTCGCCGGGCAGGATTCGCGTCGCGGCACGTTCGTCCAGCGGCACGCCTCGGTGGTCGACTCCCGCACCGGCGACGACTACCTGCCGCTGAAGTCGCTCACCGGCGACGGCGACCGCTCCCGGTTCTTCGTGCACGACTCGCTGCTCAGCGAGTACGCCGCGATGGGCTTCGAGTACGGCTACTCGGTGGAGAACATCAACGCCCTGGTCGCCTGGGAGGCCCAGTTCGGCGACTTCGTCAACGGCGCCCAGTCGGTGATCGACGAGTTCATCTCGTCCGGTGAGGTGAAGTGGGGCCAGCGCTCCGCCATCACCCTGCTGCTGCCGCACGGGCACGAGGGCCAGGGCCCGGACCACACCTCCGGCCGACCGGAGCGGTTCCTGCAGATGTGCGCCGAGGACAACATGCGGGTGTCCATCCCGACGACCCCGGCGAACTACTTCCACCTGCTGCGCCGCCAGGCCCTGTCGCCCAAGCGCAAGCCGCTGGTGGTGTTCACGCCGAAGTCGCTGCTGCGGCACAAGCTCTGCGTGTCCCCGGTGGAGGACTTCACCACCGGCACCTTCCAGCCGGTGCTGCGCGACACGGCCGCCCCGGCACCGGAGGCGGTGAAGCGGGTGCTGCTCTGCTCCGGCAAGGTCTACTACGACCTGTTCCAGGCCCGGCAGGAGCGCGGCGTCACCGACACCGCGATCATCCGGATCGAGCAGCTGTACCCGCTGCCGGTCGAGGAGATCCGGGCCGCCCTGGCGCAGTTCCCGAACGCGGAGGACTTCGCCTGGGTGCAGGAGGAGCCGGCCAACCAGGGCGCCTGGTCGTTCGTCGCGCTCAACCTGCTGGAGCACCTCACGGACGTTCGGCTGCGGCGGATCTCCCGCCCGGCCGCGGCCGCCCCGGCGGTCGGCTCGGCCAAGACCCACGAGGTCGAGCAGAAGGCGCTGATCGAGGCGGCTCTCCCCCGCCCGTGACCTGATCGCACCGCGCGAGCCGGGGCAGGGCCGTTTCCCGACGGTCCCTGCCCCGGCTCGCGTCGGTCCATCCCGACCCACCCGCCCGGTCCGCGCCGGGACACGAGCATGAGGACGTACGCGATGTACTTCACCGACCGTGGCATCGAGGAGCTGGTCGAGCGCCGGGGCGACGAGCAGGTGACCCTGGAGTGGCTGGGCGAGCGCCTGCGCGACTTCGTCGACCTCAACCCCGAGTTCGAAACTCCGATCGAACGCCTGGCCACCTACCTGGCCCGCCTGGACGATCCAGAGGACGAATAACGCTGAGTATTTGACTCGTCTCCATCAGCGATGTGCACTGGTGGTGGGGTGTTCGCGGGCCTGGTGGACCCGCACCGGACGCCGCACCGGAGCCAGGAGACGGACCATGAACCACAAGCCCGGCAATCCGCCGCAGGACACCGCGACCGTACGCCACCTGCGCCTCGGTATCGGCTCGGTCGGGCTGGCCCTGCCCGCCGCGCTGGTGGTCGGCCACATGGTCGCCGGCCGTCGCGTCGTCGTCCTTGGTTCGCTCAGCGCCTACTACCACACCGAGATGCGCAACATCTTCGTCGGCGCACTGTGCGCGATCGGGGTGTTCCTGATCGCCTACCGCTACCGCCGGCCGGACGACCTGTTGGGCACTATCGCCGGGACGCTCGCGATCCTGGTGGCCCTGTTTCCGGTACACGGGCCGACCGGAGGCGACAGCCGGCTGGTCGGTCTGGTGCACCAGGTCTCCGCCGGGGCGCTGTTCCTCCTGCTCGCCGTCTTCTGCCTGTTCCTGTTCACCCGACCCGACCGCGCCGGCGTACCGCCTGGCCGCGCCGCCAACCGCTGCTACCGCGCCTGCGGCCTGCTCATCCTGGCGGCGATCGCGGGCGCGCTGGCGAGCGGGTCGCTACCCGCCGACGTCCGCCACTCGCTCCACCCGCTGCTGTGGTGCGAGACCGTCGCCGTGGTCGCCTTCGGCACAGCCTGGGTCGTCAAGAGCGACGCGATCTTCCGGATGGCCGAACTGCCGGACGGGCCACCGTCCGCCGAGACGATCGGGCCGACGTCCGCGACAGCCGCGTCCTGAGCGACGGGGGCCAGACGGCCCGGGCGGAAGGACCCCGGCGGCGGTCACCACGATCTTGTAGCGTGAGGCCGTGGCGCGCAGCGTGTATCTGACCAGCGTGGGGTTGGGTGGAGGCAAGTCGACAATCGCCCTCGGGCTCGCCGAGCTGCTGTCGCGACAGGTGGGGCGGATCGGCGTGTTCCGGCCGCTGGTCGCCGACACCGTTCCGGACCCGATTCTCGCCCTGCTCAGCGAGCGGTACCGGGTGGAGCTGCCGCTCGCCGACCTGGCCGGCGCGACGTACGCCCAAGCCGCCACGCTGGTCGCCGACGGCCGCCGGGAGGAGCTGATCTCCGTCATCGTCGAGCGCTACCGGGCGGTGGAGCGGCAGTGCCCGGCGGTGGTCGTGGTGGGCAGCGACTTCGACGACCCGGGCGACCCGGCCCGCCCCCGTGAACTGGCCTTCAACGCCCGGCTGGCCACCGAGTTCGGCAGCGTGGTGGTGCCGGTGGTGGACGGCTTCGGGCAGGAGCCGGCGGCGGTCGCGTCGGCCGTGCGGGGGGCGTACCACGATCTGGCCGACCTCGGCGCGACAGTGCTCGCGGTGATCGCCAACCGGGTGGCCGAGCCGATGACGCTGCCCGACCTGCCGGTGCCCGCGTACGCCATCCCGGAGGTGCCGAGCGTGTCGGCGCCGACGGTGGCCGAGGTGGCTGCGGCGCTCGGCGCCACCCTGCTGGCCGGGGACGACGCCGCGCTCGGTCGCGACGTGCTGGACTTCGTGGTCGGCGCGGCGCATGTGCCGACGCTGCTGGGCCACCTCACCGAGGGCGCTCTCGTGATCACCCCGGGGGACCGGGCCGACCTGCTCGTCGCCGCGAGCGCCGCGCACGTGGCCGGGCAGGTGTCGGTGGCCGGGCTGGTGCTCACCCTCGGCGAGCAGCCCGACCCCCGGGTCATGCGGCTGGTGGAGGGGCTGAACACCGGGCTGGCGGTGCTTTCGGTACGCAGCGACAGCTACGACACGGTGGCCGCCTCCAGTCGCATCGAGGGCCGGCCCAGCGCCGCCAATCCCCGCAAGGTGGAGGCCGCGCTCGGCGCGTTCGAGCGCTGTGTGGACACCGACGACCTGGCCCGTCGGCTGCGGGTCAGCCGGTCGACGCGGGTCACCCCGTTGATGTTCGAGAACGAACTGATCGACAGGGCCCGCTCGAAGCCCCGGCACCTGGTGCTGCCGGAGGGCACCGACGAGCGGATCCTGCGCGCGGCAGAGATCCTGCAGCGCCGTGGAGTGGCCGAGCTGACCCTGCTCGGCCGGCCTGACGACATCGCCCGGCGCACCCGGGAGCTGGGCATCGACCTCGGCGACGCGCACCTGGTCGACCCGGGCACCAGCGGGTGGCGCGACGACTTCGCCGCCGAGTACGCCCGGCTGCGCGCCCACCGGGGCGTCACCGCCGAGTTGGCGTACGACATCGTGGCGCAGCCCAACTACTTCGGGACCCTGATGGTGGCCACCGGCCGAGCCGACGGCATGGTCTCCGGCGCGACGCACACCACCGCCGCGACCATCCGGCCGGCGTTCGAGATCATCCGTACGCTGCCGGACGTCTCGGTGGCCTCCAGCGTCTTCTTCATGCTGCTCGCCGACCGGGTGCTGGTCTACGGCGATTGCGCGGTCAACCGCGACCCGGACGCGGCCCAGCTCGCCGACATCGCGATCTCGTCGGCCGACACCGCCGCCCGGTTCGGCATCGAACCCCGGGTGGCCATGCTGTCGTACTCCACCGGCAGCTCCGGTGCCGGCGCGGACGTGGAGAAGGTCGCCGCGGCCACCGCGCTGGTGCGGGAGCGCCGGCCCGACCTGCTGGTCGAGGGGCCCATCCAGTACGACGCGGCGATCGACCCGGCGGTGGCGGCGACGAAGCTGCCGGGCAGCCCGGTCGCCGGCCACGCCACGGTCTTCATCTTTCCGGACCTGAACACCGGCAACAACACGTACAAGGCGGTGCAGCGTTCCGCCGGGGCGGTCGCCGTCGGCCCGGTCATGCAGGGACTGCGCCGACCGGTCAACGACCTGTCCCGGGGCGCGGGAGTGCCGGACATCGTCAACACGGTGGCGATCACCGCCATCCAGGCGGCCACCGAGGAGGCGTCGTGAGTCAGGTGCTGGTGCTCAACTGCGGGTCGTCGTCGGTGAAGTGGCGCCGCTACGACGGTGACCGGGTACTCGACCGCGGCACCGTCGAGCGGATCGGTGAGCCCGGCGGCGGCCCGAAGGACCACACCGAGGCGGTTCAGCAGATCCTGGCCGGGCTGGACCTGACCGGGCTGGCCGCGGTCGGGCACCGGGTGGTGCACGGCGGCCGGAAGTTCAGTGCGCCGGTGCTGATCGACGACGCGGTGCTGACCGCGATCCGGGACCTTGTGCCGCTCGCCCCGCTGCACAACCCGGCCAATCTGGCCGGCATCGAGGTGGCCCGCGCGGCGCTGCCGGACGTCCCGCAGGTCGCCGTCTTCGACACCGCGTTCCACCACACCCTGCCGGAGGCCGGCGCGACGTACGCGATCGACCGGGACACCGCCGAGCGGTACGGCATCCGCCGGTACGGCTTCCACGGCACCTCACACGCGTACGTGTCCCGCCGCACGGCCGAGCTGCTGGGCCGCCCGTACGAGCAGGTCAACACGATCACCCTGCACCTGGGCAACGGGGCCAGCGCCTGCGCGGTGGAGAACGGTCGCAGCGTCGCCACCTCGATGGGCATGTCCCCGTTGGAGGGGCTGGTGATGGGCACTCGCAGCGGTGACGTGGACCCGACAGTGATCTTCCACCTGCGCCGCGAGGGTGGGATGTCGGTGGACGACATCGACAACCTGCTCAACCAGCGCAGCGGTCTGCTCGGCCTAACCGGCGTGAACGACATGCGCGAGGTGCTCGAACGCCGGGCGGCCGGTGACCGGGCGGCGGCGCTGGCCTTCGACGTGTACTGCCGGCGCATCACCGGCTACGTCGGGGCGTACTACGCGCTGCTCGGCCGGGTCGACGCGATCGCCTTCACCGCCGGGGTGGGCGAGCACGCCGCGCCGGTACGGGCCGCTGCGCTGGCCGGCCTGGGCCGGCTCGGCATCACAGTGGACGACGCCCGCAACGACGGCGAGGGCGACCGGTTGATCTCGCCCGATGGCGCCGAGGTGAGCGTCTGCGTCATCCACACCGACGAGGAGCGGGAAATCGCCCGGCAGACCACTGACGTGATCGGGGCGGCCTGACGCCACCGAGGCGCGCACCCCCGGGAGGCCCGAGGGTGCGCGCGAAATGGTAAGTCCCGATCAACCGATCGCCAACCAGGCGACTCGGTCAGCCAGTCGCCAACCAGGCGACTCGGTCAGCCAGTCGCCAACCAGGCGACGAGTGCCACCAGCACGACGACGACCACTGCCGCACCGATGATGAGCGGCAGGCGGGACGGGGCCTCCGTCGGCGCCGCAGCGTCCGGCGTCTGGTTGAAGGCGCGGAACGCCTCCGTGTTGCCGCTGGGGTCCGTGTAGTTCTCAGGCATGTCGGTGACCATAGCGAAGCTGGTCACGCCGCACCGTCCCCGGCCCACGGCGTCCCAGAGGTGGACCCGGCCGGCGGGGGGACCCGACCGGGTGGCGGGCGCACCCGAACCGGACGGCGGGGCCGCTACGCCCACCCGGCCACCTACCGTGGAACGATGGGGGCGGGCCGGCTGATGGCCGTACTGGTGACAGTGCTGCTGGCAGGTTGTGCGCCAGCTACCGCCGTGGCCGGCGAGGCCGCCGGGCCGGTGTCGGCGCGTCGGGCGCCCGAGGGGTCGTACGCCGTCGGCGTGCGTACGCTCACCCTCGATCCGCGCTCGGCGCGTCCGCTGCCGGTGACGATCTGGTACCCGACGTCGACCGATCAGGTGGCGGCCGGGCGGTTCCCGGTGGTGATCTACAGCCACGGCCTGGGTAGCCGGCCCGAGCTGCACGCCGGCCTGACCACCCGCTGGGCGGCGGCCGGTTTCGTGGTGGCCGCACCCGCCTACCCGCACACCCGACAGGGTGCCGCGCACTTCACCCGAGCCGACGTACGCCACCAGCCGGCCGACGCCTGGCGACTGATCCGATATCTGAGCGGCCTCGACCGGAGTCGCGTCGACCCTCTCTCCGGGCACCTCGACCTCACCTCGGTCGCCGCCGCCGGGCACTCGGCGGGCGGCTTCACCACCTGCGGCATGTTCAGCGAGGGCCACCCGGCCCGGCTGCGCGCCGGGATCGTGATCGCCGGCGGCGGGTTGCCGGGCAGCTTCGCCGGGCCGGCCGCGCCGATGCTCTTCGTGCACGGCACCGCCGACCCGGTGGTGCCGGTGACTGTCGGCCGGGCCGCGTACGCGCGTACCCCCGGGCCGGCCGTGTTCCTCAGCCTGCTCGGCCAGGACCACGGCGCGTACCTCACGCCGGGCCACCCGGCTTTCGCCCCGGTCCTCGCCACCACCACCGACTTCCTGCGCTGGACCCTCTACGGCGACCGGGCCGCCGGTGCCCGCCTCCCCGCCGACGCCCGCACCCCCACCCTGACCCGTTACGAGTCCCGCCCGGCCCACTGACCCGGGCCCACCCCGGTACGGTCGTCCGGTGGACGAGCTTGCGCGCCGGCAGTTGGCGAGCATCGCCGAGGTGATCGCGGTGGCCGGGGCGGGTGGCATCCCGGTGTGGCTGCGCGGCGGCTGGGCGATGGACTTCCAGCTCGGCACGGTGACCCGCCCGCACCTCGACGTCGACTGGTACTGCTGGCGTGACGACGCGGGCCGGCTGGCCGACCTGCTGGTGGCCGGGGGCTGGCTTCCCGACCCGGGAATGCCGGTGGAGTCGCAGCTCGACCTGTTCGCCGCCGACGTGGAGGTCAGCTTCGCGTACCTGGGTCGGGACGCCGCCGGCCGGCCGACGGTCGGCTCCGGGGCCTGGGCCGGCACCCCGCTGCCGGCGGGGATGCTGGACGCCCCACCCGGCCGGATCGGTCCGCTCACCGCGCCGACCATCTCGGTGGCGGCCCAGATCGAGTTCAAACAGATGTACCCGGTGTGGATGCCGGATCGTCCCCGCCGCGCGAAGGACTTCGACGACCTGGCCCAGCTGCGCGCCCATCCTGGTCGAGCAGATCTTCGTACACCGCGACCTTGAAGGTGATCAGGTCCAGGCACTGGGTGAGCCTGCCGATCTGGTCAGTGACCCGCCCGTGGTGCTCGCGCAGGAGCGCGAGTCGTTCCTCCTCGTTGCCGGCACCCTCGCGGACGAGTTCGGCGTACCGGCGGAGCGCGGGCAGCGGCATGCCGGAGGCGCGAAGGATGATGCAGACGGTCAGCCAGTCCACGTCGTCCTGGCTGTAGCTCCGCCGCCCACCAGGCCCACGGCGGATGGGGCTGACGAAGAGGCCCTCCTGCTCGTAGAAGCGGAGGGTGTGCACGCTCAAGCCGGTGCGTTCGGCGACCTGCCCGATGCTCAGACTCACGGCGTCCGCTGCCATGCCGAGCAGCGTAACGAGGGTTGACCTCGAGTCGACTCGAGCTCCTAGGGTGCCTCGTGATCGCTACTGAGTCACCGAGGAGCATTGACATGCGTTACCGCACGCTCGGCGGCACCGGCATCGAGGTCAGTACCCACTGCCTCGGAACCATGATGTTCGGTGCCGTCGGCAACCCCGACCACGACGACTGCGTCCGCATCATCCACACCGCCCTCGACCAGGGCATCAACATCATCGACACCGCTGACATGTACGGCCGGGGCGAGTCCGAGGAGATCGTGGGCAAGGCGCTGCGGGGCCGCCGGGACGACGTCGTGCTCGCCACCAAGGTGCACTTTCCGATGGGCGAGGGACCCAACCAGGGCGGCAACTCGCGGCGGTGGATCCTCAAGGCCGTCGAGGGGAGCCTCCGGCGGTTGAACACCGACTGGATCGACCTCTACCAGATCCACCGGCCCGACCCCTCGACCGACATCGAGGAGACGCTCTCGGTGCTCACCGACCTCGTACGCGCGGGAAAGATCCGCGCTTTTGGCTGCTCGACCTTCCCGGCCGAGGAGATCGTCGAGGCGCATCAGGTGTCCGAGCGTCGCAATCTCGGGCGCCTGCGGACCGAACAGCCGCCGTACTCGATCCTGGCCCGCGGCGTCGAGGCCTCCACCCTGCCGGTCTGCCAGCGCTACGGCATGGGAGTGCTGGTCTGGAGCCCGCTCGCGTTCGGGTTCCTCAGCGGTAGGTACCGCAAGGACCAGCCCATCGACCTGTCCACCGGGCGTGCCGTGCTCCGGCCGGCGCAGTTCGACCCCGCGATCGCCGAGAACGCCGCCAAGCTCACTATCGTCGAGCAGCTCGTGGACCTGGCGGCGAGCATCGGCTGCACGCTCCCGCAGCTCGCCATCGCCTTCACCGTGGCCCACCCGGCGGTCACCTCGGCGATCATCGGACCGCGAACCATGCCACAGCTGGAGGATCTGCTCAAGGGTGCCGCGCTCACCCTGGACGACGCGGTCCTCGACCGGATCGACGAGATCGTTCCGCCCGGTACGAACCGGTACAACCCCAACGCCGCCTTTCCGCCGCGCGCACTGACCGACACCGCACGACGGCGTCGCCCGCTCACCGACCGTGCCGCGGCCTGAGTGCGTTTGCCGCACGAGTTGGGTGAGCGGGCGGGCACACCGCGCCGAAGTCCGCCGGGCAGGTCTGTCGGGCAAGGCACAATCGGATTCATGTCGCGTCGTCTCACTCCCGCACTGATGGCCAGCGCCGTGCTCCTGGCCGGTCTGGTCGGCTGCTCAGCGGACGCCGGCCCGAGCCAGAGCGGGCAGGCGCCGCCGGCCGAGCCGAAGACCGCTGCCACGCCGACACCGCAGGTCCCGGCCGGAAAGGCCCCGGAACGCGCCTTCGCAGTCGGCGTACGCCAGCTGAAGCTGAACCGGGACGGCCGCGCGCTGCCGACGACGCTCTGGTACCCGGCGGCCGGGCAGTCCGGCGGCGCGGCCAAGCGGTCGGCGACGGCGGCGGAGGGCCGGTTCCCGGTGGTGATGTTCAGTCACGGCCTGGGTGGGCGGCCGGACGACTACGCCACGCTGCTGACCCGCTGGGCGGCGGCGGGTTTCGTGGTGGCCGCGCCGACCTTCCCGCACACCTCCCGGGGCGCTGACAACAACGTCCTCGACGTGCTCAACCAGCCCGCCGACGTGTCGTACGCGTTGGATCAGGTGCTGGCGTTGGACGGCAAGGCCGGCGACGCGTTGCGTGGCCGGTTGGACGGCGAGCGGGTGGCCGCGGCCGGGCACTCGGCGGGCGGGGTGACCACCATCGGCCTCTTCACCGCCAGTCGGGACGAACGGCTGGACTCGGGTGTGGTGTTCGCCGGCACGGCGCTCGGCGTGGGCACCGCGTTCGCCGGCGCGGCCGCACCGCAGCTGTTCGTGCACGGCGAGTTGGACGAGGTGGTCGAGTACGCGGCGGGCAAGGCCGCGTACGACAAGGTGCCCTGGCCGAAGGCGATGCTGAGCCTGCCCAAGGGCGACCACGGGCGGGCGCTGCTCAGCGACGGGGCGACCCTGCGGGTCGTCTCGGACACCTCGGTCGAGTTCCTGCGCTGGTCGCTCTACGGCGACGCGGACGCCAAGAAGCGCATCTCCACCGACGCGACACGCGGCGACATCGCCACCTTCGACGACCATCTCTGAGGTCCCCCGGTCGACCAACCGAAGATCCGCGCAACATCGGGGATGTTGCTGCCTCCCGGCGTGCCGAGGCAGCAGTTTCCCCGATGTTGCGCGGATCTTGACGCGAACGCCCGCAGCGGGCGCCGGGCGTCAGGCGGTGTGGTCGATGACGATCTTGCCGAAGGCGTCACCGGAGTGCAGGCGGGCGAAGGCGTCCTCGACCCGGCTGAACGGGACGACGCTGTCCACCACCGGGCGGACCTCGTTCTCGGCGCAGAACGCCAGCAACTCGTACAGCTCGCCCGGGGTGCCCATCGACGTGCCCAGGATCTCCAACTGCATCGCGAAGACCCGGCGCAGGTTGACCGACGGCTGGTGCCCGGCGGTCGCGCCGGAGACCACGATCCGGGCCATCGGCGCGGCCGACTTCAGCGAGTGGTCGAAGGTGGCCGCGCCGACCGTCTCGATCACCACATCCACCCGTTCCGGCAGCCGGGCACCGGGCTCGAAGGCGGTGGCGCCGAGGGCCGAGATCCGGTCCCGCTTGGCGGCGTCGCGGCTGGTCGCGTACACCCGCTTGCCCATCGCGACGGCGAGCGCGACGGCCGCGGTGGCCACGCCCCCGCCCGCGCCCTGGACCAGCACGCTGTCGGCGTCCGCGACGCGGCCCTTGGTGGTCAGCATCCGCCAGGCGGTCAGCCAGGCCGTGGGCAGGCACGCCGCGTCGGTCGCCGCCATGCCGTCGGGCAACGGGATCAGGTTCGACCGGGGTACGGCCACCCGCTCGGCGAGCGTCCCGGGGAAGTGCTCGGAGAGGATGGAAACCCCGCGTGGGTCACCGGGAGTGACGACCACCGGGTACACGACCACCGGATTCCCCTGCGGGTCCAGCCCGACGGCGTCGCAGCCGAGGATCATCGGCAGTTGGGCATCGGTGAGACCCACCCCGCGCAACGACCAGAGGTCGTGGTGGTTGAGCGAGGTGGCCCGCAACTGCACGGTCACCCAGTCGTCGGCCGGAGGGGTCGGCTCGGGCCGCTCGCCGACGGTGAGCGCGGCGAGCGGGTCGGCGTCGTCGAAACGGGAGGCAAAGGCAGCACGCATGATCGGCACGGTAACAAGCTGAGCGCTCGTTAAGAAGGTGCCTGACACACAGGCCGGCGGCGCGTGCTGTTCCGGAGCGCCCCGGCCCACGCGGACGCGCAAGCCGGCGGCGCGTGCTGCGGCGGAACGCCCCCGGCCTGTGCGATCTAGCGGCGGGCGACGCCGTCGCGGCGGGCGGCTTCGGCGACCGCCTCGGCCACGGCCGGTGCGACCCGCGGGTCGAGCGGGGACGGCACGATGGCGTCGGCGGTCAGGGATTCCGCCACCACACCGGCGATGGCGTCCGCGGCGGCGACCTTCATCGCCTCGGTGATCCGGGTGGCGCCAGCGTCCAGGGCGCCGCGGAACACCCCGGGAAAGGCCAGCACGTTGTTGATCTGGTTGGGGTAGTCGCTGCGCCCGGTGGCGACGACCGCGACGTGCCGGGCCGCCACCTCGGGGTGCACCTCGGGGGTGGGGTTCGCCAACGCGAACACGATTCCGCCCGGCGCCATCCCGGCCACCGCCGCCTCCGGGATCTGCCCGCCGGAGACCCCGACCAGCACGTCCGCGTCGCGCAGCGCCTCGGTGATGTCGCCGTGCCGGCCGTCGGCGTTGGTGCTCGCCGCCAGCTCGGCCTTGGTGCCGGTCAGCTCGGTGCGGTGCCGGCCGATGATCCCCTTGGAGTCACAGACCACCACCTGGTCGGGGTTGACGCCCCCGGCGATCAGCATCTTCGTCACGGCCACGCCGGCCGCGCCCGCGCCGCTCACCGTCACCCGCAGGTCACCGAGCTTGCGGTCGAGCAACAGCGCGGCGTTACGCAGCGCGGCGAGCACCACGATCGCCGTGCCGTGCTGGTCGTCGTGGAAGACCGGGATGTCCAGCGCCTCGTCGAGCCGACGCTCGACCTCGAAGCAGCGCGGCGCGCTGATGTCCTCCAGATTGATCCCACCGAACGAGGGGGCCAGCGCCCGCACCACCGCGACGATCTCGTCCACGTCCTGGGTGTCCAGGCAGACCGGCACCGCGTCCACCCCGGCGAACTGCTTGAACAGCACCGCCTTGCCCTCCATCACCGGCAGCGCGGCTCGGGGGCCGATGTTGCCCAGCCCGAGCACCGCCGAGCCGTCGGTGACCACCGCGACCGTGTGCGACACCCAGGTGTAGTCGTCCACCAGGGCGGGGTCGGCGGCGATCGCCTCACACACCCGGGCCACCCCCGGGGTGTACGCCAGGGAAAGGTCCTCCCGGCTGGTGAGCGGCACCGTCGAGGTGACGGCCATCTTGCCGCCCCGGTGCAGTTGGAAGACGGGATCAGCGGGGTCCACGGTGGACGAAGACATGGTGGTGACTCCAGGATCTGTCGAGCAGATGTGAGGCGGCCGGCCACGCCGCGAGGTGGGCGGCGAGCGGTGGCACGCGGTGCGGGGGGTCACCCGGGCACTTTCCGAGCATAGTGTCGACACCACCCCTCGGATGTGAGCAGGGTCATAACTGACGACGAGGAACCCGTCCGGGGCGCGGCCAGTAGCGGGCCACCACCCGTCCACGTACGTCGGCCACCCCGTACGCCCGGGAGTCATCGGTGATCAGGTCGTTGTCGCCACGCAGCCACCAGCCGCCGTCCTGCGGCCGGACCGCACGCTTGACGACCAGCAGCTCCGGCCGGGTCCGGAAGACCGCGACCACCACGTCGCCGGCTCGGATCGGGCGGCCACCGGGGCGAACCAGCACCGCGTCGCCGTGCCGCAGCGTCGGGGCCATGGACGGGCCGGTCACCAGAACCGCGGTCAGCGGCCTCCGCAACCGGGGCACCTCAGCCGGGTGATCGGTGGCCACTGGTTTCACCTCCACCCGGTTCGGGGAGCATCCCAGGAGTAATGTCGCCTTTGATCATCGCAAACTTCCCATGGAGGATCCCGATGCGACTTCCGCGCATCCTTGCGCCCCGCGTCACCGCGAGCGCTCACTGCGACCTACCGTGCGGTGTCTACGACCCGGCGCAGGCCCGGATCGAGGCCGAGTCGGTCAAAATGATCTGCGAGAAGTACCAGTCGAACACCGACCCGGAGTTCCGCACCCGCGCCGTCATCATCAAGGAGCAGCGCGCCGAGCTGGTCAAGCACCACCTCTGGGTGCTCTGGACCGACTACTTCAAGCCGCCGCACTTCGAGAAGTACCCGAACCTGCACAACCTGTTCAACGAGGCCACCAAGCTCGCCGGCGCCAGTGGCGTCAAGGGCAGCCTCGACCCGGCCACCGCCGACAAGCTGCTCGCGAAGATCGACGAGATCTCGAAGATCTTCTGGGAGACCAAGAAGGCGTGACCTTCCCGGTCATCCCGACGATCCGGCCGGCACGTCCCGAGGACGTGCCGGCCGTCGTCGCCATGGTGCACGAGCTGGCCGAGTACGAACGTGCCCCGGAGCAGTGCCACCTCACCGCCGAGCAGCTGACCTCGACCCTCTTCCCGACTGCTCCTCCAGGTCGCGGCGTGGCGTCAGACGCGCCGAGCTGGAGCGGTCGTACGACCGCTCCGGCGCTCTTCGGGCACGTCGCGGTGGACGAGCACGACCAGCCGGTCGGCTTCGCGCTGTGGTTCCTCAACTTCTCCACCTGGGCCGGCGTGCACGGCATCTACCTGGAGGACCTCTACGTCCGGCCGGCCGCCCGGGGCACCGGAGCCGGTCGACTGCTGCTCGCCACCCTGGCCGACATCTGCGTACGACGCGGCTACCAACGGCTGGAGTGGTGGATGATCGACTGGAATCCGGCCGCCGGCTTCTACGCCTCGATCGGCGCCGAGCAGATGAGCGAGTGGGTTCCCTACCGGCTCAGCGGCGACGCGCTCCGCGAGCTGGCCGACCGTGCCACCACCGCCGGCACGCGTACCGACGACTGACCGGGTAGAGTCCCCGACCGGGGGGATGAGGCGTGACTCAACTGACTGGCCAGCCAGCGACCGACGATGACGTGGTGCACCTCACGGTGCCTGCCGACGGCGGTTATCTCGGCGTGCTTCGCACCGCCACCGCCGGTCTCGCGGCCCGGTTGCAGTTCGCGCTCGACGAGATCGAGGATCTGCGGATCGCTGTCGACGAGGCGTGCGCCATGCTGCTCGCCATCGCCACCCGCGACGCCGAGTTGGAGTGCCGCTTCGCGGTCACCGAGGACGCGCTGACCGTCGAGGTGACAGTGCCGACCGTGCGCGGTGCCACCCTGCCCGCCGAGTCGTCCTTCGCCTGGAAGGTGCTCACCGCGCTGACCACCTCGGCGTCCGCGACGTCCGCCGACGGTCGGGCCACGATCGCGCTGCTCACCCGCCGCTCCGGCGGCTACTGACCGACCCGACCCGCCGTCGCGGTCACTCGAAGCCGAGGGCCCGGGTCGTCGGAGGGCAGACCAGCAGCCAGCCCACGCCCAGGCCGAGGGCCATCACCGGTACGCCCAGCCAGCCCAGCCCAGCCTGGATCATGAACCACCCGATCGGCAGCAGCATCAGCTGAAGCACGATCGCGGGGGCGCGTGCGCCCGCCTGACGGCGCAGCAGCGCGCGGCCCAGCGCCGAGAGCACGACGGCCGCCCCGATCGCGAAACCGGTCACCAGCAACGCCGCCAGCAGGTCGGAGCGGGTGGCCGTGAGGTCGGCCCAGACCAGCCAGACGGCGATCAGCCCGACGACGGCCGCCTCCGCCCAGAGCAGCCGGACCGCCCAGCGGAGCGTGACGGGGATCGGGGCCGAGTCGATGGTCACGCGCGCCACGATACCCGGGCTACCGGGAGGTACAGTGCCGCCCATGCGGGCCGTCCTGGTGGTCAATCCAAAGGCCACCACCACCAGCGAACGCAGCCGGGACGTGCTCGTCCGGGCGCTGCGCAGTGAAGTCGATCTCAGTGTGCGCTACACCCGTCGGCGCGGGCACGCCATGGCGCTGGCCCGGGAGGCAGCCGCGGAGGGGGTCGACCTGGTCGTCACCCTCGGTGGCGACGGCACGGTGAACGAGGTGGTGAACGGCCTGATGACGGCCGAACCGCCGACTGGTGCCGGCGATGCGTCGTTGGCCGAGCGGCTGCCCGCGCTGGCGACCGTCCCCGGTGGCTCGACCAACGTGTTCGCCCGCGCGGTGGGTCTGCCCCGGGAGTGGCCGGAGGCGACCAGCATGATCCTGGAAGGGCTGCGGCTGGGCCGCAGCCGGACGGTGGGGCTGGGCCGCGCCGACGACCGCTACTTCACCTTCTGCGCCGGGTTCGGCCTGGACGCCGCGGTGATCCACCGGGTGGAGCAGGCCCGGCGGAAGGGACGGGTGTCCACGCCGTCGCTCTACCTGCGTTCGATCATGAACCAGTACTTCTTCGCCTCGGACCGGCGGCACCCGGCGATCGTCCTGGAGCGGCCGGGCGAGCCGGCGGAGGCCGAGCTGGCCACCGTCATCATCCAGAACACGGCGCCCTGGACGTACCTGGGCGACCGGGAGGTCAACCCGAACCCGGCGGCGTCGTTCGATCTCGGGCTGGATGTGCTGGCGTTGCGTCAGCTCCGGGTGGCTAGCACAACACGGACAGTGACGCAGTTCCTGTCCCGGCAACCGAATCCGCACGGTCGGCAGGTGTTACGGCTCCATGACACAGCGGAGTTCACGCTGGTCTCCAGCCGCCCGCAGGCGTTCCAGCTGGACGGGGACTATCTCGGCGAGCGGGAGAAAGTCAGATTCACCTCCGTTCCCGCCGCACTGAGAGTAATCTGCTAGGTCTCGGGTACTGCCCTTGGTCGACACGGTGGCCACAACCGCTCGACCTGGTCGCCGCCACACCGAGGGGCAGGCGCCGGAAATGTCAGCAATGTCACGCGGACTGTACTATATTGATCCTCGGCTGTGGCACGGCGGGTAACCAGGAAAGCACTGGAACCCGGACATATGGGTTGTGGGCTTGCTCACCGCCCGGAGTTTTTCCGAGCGTCACCCTTGACATCACGACTGTTCGTGAAAGTATTCACAAGCGAACTTGAGTTACCGGGACATTGCTTGGATACGCTCGTCAGGTTGAGCTGTTCCAGCAGGTCCCCGGCGCTAACCGCCTGCTCACGCACTGCCGAATAGACGAACGCTAACTG
The DNA here is from genome assembly GCF_040607895.1 of Micromonospora sp. NPDC005220. Lineage (NCBI taxonomy): Bacteria > Bacillati > Actinomycetota > Actinomycetes > Micromonosporales > Micromonosporaceae > Micromonospora > Micromonospora sp. NPDC005220. The sequence goes on along the minus strand of NZ_JBEXHP010000071.1, from coordinate 779 downwards.
TCACCTCGGCATTGCTGATGCATATAGGAAAAGCACGACAAGCAATATTTGCCACCCATCCAGAATGAGGAGTGTTGCCGCCATGGACTGGCGTCACCATGCTGTCTGCCGCGACGAGGACCCGGAGCTGTTCTTCCCGATTGGGACGTCCGGACCGGCTCTCCTGCAGGTCGAGCAGGCCAAGGCCGTCTGCCGGCGCTGCTCCGTGACCGACCAGTGCCTGCAGTGGGCACTCGAGTCTGGTCAGGACGCCGGCGTCTGGGGCGGAATGAGCGAGGAGGAGCGGCGCGCTGTCAAGCGGCGCGGCGGTCTCCGGGTGCTGCGCGCTCACACCGCCTGATCCCCAACGACACGCTGTACGCCCCGGTGGGTTCGCCCACCGGGGCGTTCCGCTGTCCGGCACCGGATCACCGCACCGGCGCGGGTCACCCCGTCGACGCCAGCACCGGCCGGTCGTCGACCCGCCGCAGCACCAACTCGACCAACTCCGGTGCGTCGGTCAGCGGCGCGGCGACCGCCACCGCGCCCGCCGCCCGGGCTGCCTCGGCCACCGCGTCGTGAAACAGCCCCGGCGCCAGGAAGTACGCGGACACCGCGACCCGGCGCGCGCCGGACGCCCGTAGCCGGGACACCGCCACGCCGGCCGCCGGTGGAGCCGCGGACGCGTACGCCACCCGGCAGGGCACCCCGAACTCCGCCCCGAGCGCACCGGCGACCCGGCCCACCGAGCGGCGCGCCCGCGCGTCCCGGGTGCCCGCCGCGGCCAGCACCAACGCGTC